>NZ_JBTMMT010000012.1:0-134357 GCF_055517075.1 Micromonospora sp. DSM 43699 | reverse complement strand
CTCCCACCCCCTCCCCTCCCTCTCCTCCCGTGCCCCCAGGTCGCCCTTCGCGGGTTGATCAAGAGGTTTAGGTCATCCTGGGCCGATTTCCTGACCGAAACTTCTTGATCAACCCGTCGGGGCGGTGAGGTGGGTGGCTAGGCGGCGGATGGTCTCTGCCGCGGCGATGGCGTCGCTGCGGGCGCTGCCGTGGCGGCCGTCGCTGCTGTACATCGACGGATCGGTGCCGGCCGGATGATCGGTCAGGTGCACGTGCAGCGCGCCCAACCGGTCGGCGAGCCGGCCGGTACGCGAGGAGAGCAGCCGCATCCGGGCGGCGAGACCGGGACGCAGCGCCGCCGGGACGGCCGGGCTGTGCGAGACGTCGAACATGCCCACCGTGATCACGTCCGCCCCGGCGTCGCGCAGCGCGCCGACGATCGCGGTCAGCTCGGTGTCGACCGCGTCCGGGTCGAACGCCGTCCGGAAGGCGTCGTTGCCGCCGCAGACCACCAGCGCCAGGTCGGGGGAGAAGGCCAGCGCCCGGTCCAGCTGACCGGCCCGGACCTGTTGCGCCCGCAGCCCGCGTCGGCCCAGGTTCAGGTACGCCAGCCCGGGTCGCACCGCCGACAGTTCGGCCGCGATCCGGTCCGCCCACTGCACGTCCGGGTAGCCGTCGACCGGCTCGCACATGCCCTCGGCGACGCTGTCCCCGAGCACCACGAACCGGCGCCAGGGATGGTCGCGCAGCAGCGCGGCGCTCTCCCCCTCGCGCAGGCAATAGGGATCTGTGGCTTCGGTCAACGTCGATGACATGGGCGGCAATGTAACCGACCGGGCCGGTGCCGTCGTCCACATCACGCGCTCGGATCGCCTGATGGTCGTCCGGGTGCGCCGAGTCGCGCCGGCCGCCGTTTCTGTCCGCCCGCACGGCGGGGTTGCCGGCATCGGGCCCCGCGGACCGGCGCGGTGGTGCCGGGTGGCCGGCGGCGCTGCGGTCGGTGGTCCCTCGGTCAGGCTGACGCGGTGGCCGGCGCAGGCGCGGGCCGACCCATCCGCAGCGGCCCGACGACAAGCGGCAGGACGGTCAGCACCGCGCACACCACCGCCATTGCCAGTAGCGCCGGCCGCAGCCCGAGAGCGGCCACCGACCAGCCGCCGAGCAGCGCCCCCACCGGCAGCCCGACGAACGCCAGCGAACCGGAGATGCCCAGCACCCGGGTCTGCAACTCGTCCGGCACCCGTTCGTAGAGGGCGGCACCGAGCAACGGGTTGACCGCCGCGATCCCGATCCCGGACAGGAACGTCACCACCAGCACCACCACCAGGTGGTCGGTCAGCGCCAGGACCAGCAACCGGGGCGCGCCGCTCAACGCCGCCCCCACGGCGAACACCACGGTCCTGGGCAGCCGGGGGCCGAGCATCGTGAAGACCACGTTGCCGAGCAGCGCGCCACCGGCGAACACCCCCAGCACCAGGCCGAAGCCGGCCGGATCGCCGAGTTCGTCGCGGACCCACAGCGGCACCCAGACCGCCGTGTTGGCGGCGGCGAACATGTTCAACGCGGAGACCACCACCAGCATGGTCAGCAACACCCGGTCGGTGCGCAGGTAACCGAAGCCGGTGCGCAGCGCCCGGAAGTAGCCCTCCCGGGGCGCGGCCGGGGCGTCGGTGGCGGGCGGTCGGACCAGCACCGCGACCAGCAGCGCGCAGAGCGCGAAGGTCCCCGCGTCGATCCAGATCGCCCGGGTCACCCCCACCCAGTCGATGAGCAGACCGCCGATCACCGTGCCGAACAACGCCACCCCGCGCAGCAGCCCGTCGTAGGCGGAGGTGAGCCGGATCAGCTCCACCCCGGCGCGCTGCGCCGCCGGCCGGAACATCACGTGTTTGACCCGGTCACCGATGCCGCGCAGCCCGCCGGCCACCGCGACGAGGGCGACCAGCGCCCCGAAACCGAGCCACGGCGCCAACGCCACCACGGCGATCACCGCCGCGCTCGCCGCGTCCACCACGATGGAGGTACGCCGAACCCCGAACCGGTCCGCCCACGGGGTGGCAAGCGAACTGGAGAGCATGTACGGCAGGAACTCCGCCGCCGCGACGATCCCCATCTTGGCCGGGCTGCCGGTGGTGGTGAGCACCAGCCAGGGGATGGCGATCACCGAGATGCGGCTGCCCAGGTTGGAGATCAGGTCGGCGGCGACCAGGGTGACCAGCTCCCGCCGGGCGGCCCGTCGTGCCGGTGATCCGACGACACCCGCCGCCTTCCCAGCGTCGAGACCTGGCTGCGCCGCCTGGTCGAGACCTGGCTGCGCCGGCCGGTCGGGGCGTGGTGTCGGCGGCCGGTCGGTGGCCGTCCGGGGGCCGGTGTCGGCGTCGGCGGTCATGACGGGGTGCCGACCGGGTCGGCGGGAAGCCCGGCGGCGTACCGGTCGCGCAGCGCCCGCTTGTCCACCTTCGCCGACCGGTTCAGTGGCAACGCGTCGACGAACTCCACCGCACCCGGCGCCCAGGTGTCGCTCAGCTCGGCGGTGACCAGCCCGATCAGCTCCGCCCCGGTCACCGTCGCCCCCGGCGCCCGCACCACGTACGCGTGCGGCAGCTCACCGGCGACCGGGTCGGGCACCCCGATCACCGCCGCCGCCCGGACCTGCGGATGCCCGGCGAGGACGTCCTCGATCGGGCGGGAGTAGATCGGCCAGCTACGTTGCCGGGTGAGGATGCGGTCCTGTAACCGGTCGACCAGGTAGAGGAACCCGTCGGCGTCGAGGTGGCCGATGTCGCGGGTGCGTACCCAGCCGTCGACGAGCGTCTCGGCGGTCAGCTCGGGCTGGCCGTGGTAACCGTGGAAGCTGAGCCGGGTGCGCACCCACACCTCGCCGTCGACATTGGCCGGGAGCACCCGCCCGTCGGCGTCGCGGATCTCCACCGTGACGTCCCCGTACGGCCGACCGCAGGAGCCCAACCGCTCCGGGTGCGCCGGATCCTCGGTCAGACCGGGCTGGGCGCAGATCACCACCGCCTCGCTGAGGCCGTACACGATGCGCAGGCACGGGCCGAACCGGGCGACGGCCTGGCGCAGCCGGGCGGGCGCGGCCGGGCCGGCACCCACGTTGAACATGAACATCGCGGAGAAGTCCGCGCCGGGCAGGGCCGGATGGTCGAGCACCTCGTAGAGCATCGGCGGGGTGACGAAGGTGGAGGTGAGCCGCTCGGCGTGCACGGTGGCGATGAACGCGGCCGGGTCCCACTGCTGGCGCAGGAAGAGCACCCCGCCGGTGAACAGGTTGAACAGGGTGGTGATCTGCCCGCTGGCCAGCCACATCGGGGAGTGCGACAGGTGCCGCAGCAGCGGGAAACCGGCGGCGCGGAAATCGGCCGCCAGGGCCAGCACCTGCCGGTAGAAGCTCTCCCGGTGGTGCACCAGCTTCGGCGTGCCGGTGGTGCCGCTGGTCTGCAGGAACGACTCCGGCACGGGCACCCCGGCCGGCAGGTCGATCGGCGGGGCGTCGGCGGTGGGCTGCGCGCCGACCGGGGCGTCGGCGGTGGGTTCCGCGCCGACCGGCGGGGTGTCGGCGGTGAGTTCGACGCCGAGGCGCAGCACCGGCACCCCGGGCAGCGAGGCGGCGATCTCGACACCCAGCCCGTCGGGGGCGTACGCGTGGTGCACGAACACGTCGGGGCGGGCCAGCCGGACGAACTCGTCGATCTCCCGCCGGGAGGTCACCGGGGCGATCCACATGGTCCGGCAGCCCAGCAGGTGCAGGGCGAGCTGGAGCAGCGGGCCCTCGACGGCGTTGCCCAGCATCACCAGCACCGCCGCACCGGGGCGTACGCCGTGGCGGGTGAGGGCGCGGGCCAGCCCGCGTACCTCGGCGGCGACCTGCGGGTAGGTCAGCCGGCGGCCGTCGCCGACCAGCGCCTCCCGGTCGCCGAACCCGACGAAGAGCTCCAGCGCGTCGTGCACGTAGGTGGTGGATCGGTCGGCCCCGTCGGTCATCGCACAGCCCCCAGGTCGATGCGGCGGGTCGCCGGCGGCCCGGTGGGGCCCGCCGTGGCGACCGGCCGGGATGGCGTCCGAGCAGGTCAGAGCCCGGCCCGCGACGGGGTGCGGGAAGTGGGCGACCGCACCGCCGCCGCCTGCGAGCCTAGGCCGACGGCATCGCCGGGGGACAGGGCCGAACGGTGATGCACCGGCCACCATGGACATTTGATCATGTCTATCGGGGCGATTGACGCCTGTCAGAGGTCGCGGCTAGGTTTCTGGACCATCGTCCGGGCGGTGCCGTCGATGGACGCCGGCCCTGGGCGGCCAACCATGGAGGTTCAATGTCGACCCCGAAGAGATGGCAGGTCATAGCGTCCGCGGCCGCGTTGCTGGTCGTGAGCGCCCCGGCGGTGGTGGCCAGCGCCGGGCCGTCCGACTCCGACCGTGGCGGGGCAGCCGCCCATAAAGAGTGGGCGGGCACGTGGGCCGCGGCGGTCACCCGTGGCAACACCGTCGGGCTGACCAACACCGGGCTGAACAACCAGAGCATCCGGATGACCGTGCGCACCACAGTCGGCGGTGAGCGGCTGCGGGTCCGGTTGAGCAACCTCTACGGTGAGCAGGCGGTGCAGGTGGGGCACGCCACCGTCGCCCGCCCGAACCTCACCACGCTGACCGACCGGTCGGACATCCGGCCCGGCACGCTGCGCGAGCTGACGTTCGGCGGGTCCACCTCGGCGACCATGAACAAGGGCGCCGAACTGCTCAGCGACCCGTTGACCTACCAGGTGGCCGAGCAGGAGGACCTGATCGTCACCCTGCACTTCCCGGTGCTCACCGGGCCGGTCACCTTCCACGGCCAGTCCAAGGTGACCACCTTCATCGGGGCGAACGACCTGACCACCGCCGCCGACGGCGCCGGCTTCACCATCCGGCCGGACTGCTGCTGGATGTTCCTGTCCGGCATCGACGTGCAGCGCCAGCAGAGCCCGGGCGCGGTGGTGGTGCTCGGCGACTCGATCGGGGATGCCAACGGCAGCACCGTCAACGCCAACAAGCGTTGGCCGGAACTGCTCGCCGGGCGGCTGGTCGCCGCCCGCCCCGAGGTGCGTACCCCCGGGGTGCTCAACCTCAGCCTGGCCGGCAACCGGCTCAACCACGAGGGCACCGAGCCCGGCGCGGGTGGTTTCCCCGGTTACTACGAGCTGGGTCCGAACGCGCTGGCCCGGCTCAACGAGGACGTCTTCCCCCAGACCGGGGTGAAGACCCTGGTGACCCACCTCGGCATCAACGACATCTGGATGTCCGACGATTCCGCAGACCGGATCATCGCCTCGCTGCGGCAGATCAACAAGCAGGCCAAGGCGCGCGGCCTGCGCAGCCTCGCGGTCACCCTGACCCCGTACGAGGGGCACGGCAACCCGGGGGTGTGGACGCCGGAGAAGGACACCACCCGACAGGCGGTGAACACCTGGCTGCGGGGCCCGGGTGCGACCGAGTTCGACGGGCTGCTCGACTTCGACGCGGTGCTGCGCGATCCGGCGCAGCCGAGTCGACTGCTGCCCGCGTACGACTCCGGTGACCACATCCACCCCAACGACGCCGGCAATCAGGCGCTGGCGGACGCCGTACCCCTTCGACTGCTCGGTCTGTGACACCGGTGGGGTGGCGGGGGTGACCCGCCGCCCCACCGTTCATTCCTGGGGAGGAAGCACCATCGTGGACGTCGACGAGATCCTGACCGGCCTCTACAGCGACACCGGCCGGCAAGACCCCTATCCGTGGTACGCGGCCCTGCACGAGCACGGGCCGATCAGTGCCGTGCCGACCCGCCCGGAGCACAGCACGATCAGTGCGGTGGCCGTCGGTTACGACCTGGTCGACCAGGTGCTGCGCGACCCGCAGTGGTACAAGCAGCCCCCGCCGGGCTGGCAGGACCAGGAGATCCTGCGGACCTTCCAGTCGTCGATGATGTTCGTCAACCCACCCGACCACGGCCGGATGCGCGGCGTCTTCGCCCGCACCTTCACCCCGCGCCGGCTCGGCGCGCTGGAGCCGGTGATCGTCCGGGTGGTCGACACCCTGCTGGACCGGATGGCCGACGCCGGGGCCGACGGCGGCGAGGTCGACTTCGTCGCGGACTTCGCCTACCCGGTGCCGGCCCTGGTGATGGCCGAGTTCATCGGTCTTCCCGAGGCCGAACTGGCCTGGTACCGGCAGCGGGTCGACTGGATCGACGAGTTCCTCGACGTGGCCGGCAAGACCCCGCAGCGGCTGGCGCTGGCCAACCAGGCCGCCGAGGAGTTGCGCGCGCTCTACCGGGACCTGATCGCCCACCGTCGTCGCCGGCCGGGCGAGGACCTGATCTCCGGACTGGTCGAGGCGCTGGACTCCGGCGAGGTCGACCTGACCGAGGAGGAGCTGATCAGCAACCTGATCGTGCTGTTCAACGCCAGCTTCGTCACCACCGTCTACATGTTCAGCAACGGTCTGCCGGTGCTGCTGGACCATCCGGAGACGGTGGCCGCGCTGCCCGGCGACGACGCCCTGGCCCAGGGCTGCGTGGACGAGGTGCTGCGGCTGCAGAGCCCGGTGCACTTCCTGGCCCGCGCCGCGCCCCGGGACACCGAGCTGGGCGGGGTGCCGGTCGCCCGGGACGAGAACGTGCTGCTGATCATCGCGGGCGCCAACCGGGATCCGCGCCGGTTCCCCGCGCCGGACCGGTTCGACCCGCGCCGGGACGGCCCCCCGTCGCTGGCCTTCGGCGTCGGCCCGCACTTCTGCCTCGGTGCGGCGGTGTCCCGGCTGGAGGGCCGGATCGGCCTGCCCCGACTCTTCGCCCGCTTCCCCCGACTCGCGGTCAGCCAGCAGCCTGACTACAGCGGGAGCCTGTTCCTGCGCGGCATCGACAAGCTCTTCGTCAGCACCGGCGGATAGGAGCCGACCCATGTCCCTCGACCCCCAGGTGGTGGCGTACCGGGCCGCGCGGGCCGCCGCCGGCATCCCACCGCTCTACACCCAGACCCTGGCCGAGGCCCGCGCCGCCGACCTCGCCGCGATCCGCGCCGGCGGCGGCGACGTCGAGCCGGTCCACCAGGTACGCGACACGACCGTGCCCGGCCCCGCCGGGGATCTGCGGGTACGGGTACACCGGCCAGCCGGGGACGGGCCGCTGCCCACCCTGGTCTACTTCTTCGGCGGCGGCTGGACGCTGGGTAGCGTGGAGACCGCCGACGGGATCTGCCGCCGGCTGGCCAACGCCACCCCCTGCCAGGTGGTGACGGTCGGCTACCGGCTGGCCCCGGAGCATCCGTTCCCGGCCGCCGTGCTCGACTGCCACACCGCCACCCGGTGGCTGGCCGAGCACGCCGCCGACCTCGGGGTGGACCCTGACCGGCTGGTGGTGGGCGGGGACAGCGCCGGCGGCAACCTGGCGGCGGCGGTGACCCTGCTGGCCCGCGCCGAGGGCGGCCCCCGGCTGGCCGGGCAACTGCTGGTCTACCCGAACACCGACCAGCGCGCCGACCGTCGACCCGCCCTCGGTCAGGACGCCGACGACCGGCCGGCTGACGGGCAGGACCCGCTGTTGTTCAACACGCACTCCGTCGACTGGTATCGCGGGCACTACCTGGCCGACCCGGCGGACGCGCTCGACCCGTTGGCGTCGCCGTTGCTCGCCGACGACCTGTCCGGCCTGCCGCCGGCACTGGTGGTCACCGCCGAACACGACCCGCTGCGCGACGAGGGGGAGCGGTACGCGCAGCGGCTGCGGGAGGCCGGGGTGCCGGTGCGGGCCAGCCGCTATCCCGGCATGATCCACGGGTTCTTCGCCATGCCCGGAGTCTTCGACGCGGGCCGCCGGGCCCAGGACGAGGCCGCCGCCTTCCTCCGGGAGGTCTTCGGGCTGCCCGCCCCGCCGACGGTCACCCCGCTCGCCGCCACGGTCGGGGACGGGCGGTGACGGACTCCCCTCGTACCGTCGGTTCGGCCGTCGGTTCGGCCGTCGTCGGTCCGGTCGGGGACGCTGACCGGCCGCCGGTCAGTCTGGCCGACTTCGCCGACCTGGCGCGGGCGGCGCTTCCGCCCGGCGTCTGGGACTTCGTCGACGGGGGCAGCGGTGTCGAGACCACCCTGGCCGCCAACCGGGCCGCCCTGGACCGGGTCGCCGTGCTGCCCCGGGTGCTCACCGGCGTGGAGCGGCCCCGTACCGACGCGGTGCTGCTCGGCCGGGAACAGGCCATGCCGGTGGCGGTCGCGCCGATGGCGTACCAGCGGTTGCTGCACCCGGACGGCGAATCGGCGCTCGCGGCGGCGGCCGGCGCGGCCGGGGTGCCCTACGTGTTGAGCACGCTGAGCAGCACCCCGATCGAGCAGGTCGCCGCCGCCACCGAAGGGCCGGTCTGGTTCCAGCTCTACTGGCTGCGCGACCGGGGACTGGTCGCCGAGCTGCTCGACCGGGCGCACGCCGCCGGTTGCGCCGCGCTGATGGTCACCGTGGACGTGCCGGTGCTCGGTCGGCGGCTGCGCGACGTCCGCAACGGCTTCGCGTTGCCGCCGGAGGTGACCGCCGCCAACCTGCCCGGCGGCCGGAACGACCTGGCGCACGCCGGCACGCCCGGGGTGTCCGCCGTCGCCGTGCACACCGACGCCGTCTTCGCCCCCGCGCTGACCTGGGCGGATCTGGCCTGGCTGCGGGAGCGTACCCGGCTGCCGTTGCTGGTCAAGGGAATCCTCGACCCGCGTGACGCGGTCCGCGCCGCCGACGTCGGCGTGGACGCCGTGGTGGTCTCCAACCACGGCGGCCGGCAGCTCGACGGGGCACCGGCCACCGCCACAGTGCTCCCCGAGGTGGTCGCCGCCGTCGGTGAGCGGATCGAGGTGCTGCTGGACAGCGGGGTGCGCTCCGGCACGGACGTGCTGCGCGCGCTCGCCCTCGGCGCGACCGGGGTGCTGCTCGGCCGCCCGATGCTCTGGGCACTCGCCGCCGGTGGCCGACCCGGCGCACGGGCCGCCCTCGACCTGCTCGCCGGGGAACTGCGCGACGCGTTGACGCTGAGCGGCTGCGCCGACCCGGGGCGGGCCCGGCGGCTGCGTACCCTGACCGGAGGCTGACCCGTTGGAACATCTGGTGGACCTGGACCTGGCGACGCTGCATCCGGCGGTCGACGACCCGGCGCTGAACTCGATGAACTTCCTCAACGAGGTCGCCGGGCACTGGCCCGACGCGGTGTCGCTGGCGGCCGGGCGGCCCTACGAGGAGTACTTCGACGACGACGCGCCGGGGCGCTGGCTGGGCCGGTTCCGCCGGCACCTCGCCGACGACCTCGGGCAGAGCCCCGAACAGATCCGCCGCACCCTGTTCCAGTACGGCCGGACCAAGGGGATCATCCACCACCTGATCGCCCGCAACCTCGCCGTCGACGAGGATGTCCACGTCGACGACGAGGCGGTGGTGGTGACCGTCGGCTGCCAGGAGGCGATGCTGCTGGTGCTGCGGGCGTTGCGGGCCGGACCGGCCGACGTCCTGCTCGCCGTCGCCCCGACGTACGTGGGGCTGACCGGTGCGGCCCGGCTGGTCGACCTGCCGGTCCGGCCGGTGGCCGGTGGTCCGACCGGGATCGACCTGGCCGACCTGCGCACCCAGGTACGCCGGGCGCGGGACGAGGGGCTGCGGCCCCGGGCCTGCTACGTGATGCCCGACTTCGCCAACCCCTCCGGCACCAGCATCCCGGTGGTCGACCGGCGGCGGCTGCTCGACCTGGCCGCCGAGGAGGACCTGCTGCTGATCGAGGACAACCCGTACGGCCTCTTTCCGGCCGGGGACGCCGACCGGCTGCCGACGCTGAAGGCGCTGGACACCCGGCGTCGGGTGGTCTACCTCGGCTCGTTCGCCAAGACGGTGCTGCCCGGGGCCCGGATCGGCTACCTGGTGGCCGACCAGCGGGTCGGCGGTGCCGACGGCGTGGTGGGGCTGTTCGCCGACCAGCTCGCCAAGGTCAAGAGCATGGTCACGGTGAACACCTCCCCGTTGGCCCAGGCCGTGATCGGTGGGGCGCTGCTGGAGCACGGCTGCTCGCTTGTCGCCGCGAACCGGCGGGAGCGGGCGGTGTACACCCGCAACCGGGACCATCTGTTGGCCGGGCTGCGGCGGCGGCTCCCGGCCGGCTCGCCGGTGCGCTGGAACGCCCCGGCCGGCGGCTTCTTCGTCGTGGTCACCGTACCGTTTCCGGTCGACGACGCGCTGCTGCGGCGCTCCGCCGAGCGCTACGGCGTGCTCTGGACGCCGATGGCGCACTTCTACGACGACGGCCGCCCGGTCGACGCGCTGCGGCTGTCGGTCAGCGCGGTCACCCCGGAACAGATCGACCTCGGCCTGGACCGGCTGGCCGCCCTGATCACCGACGAACTGACCCGCACCAGTGTGCGGCCCCGTTGACCGGCGGCGCTCGCCGCTCCCGCCGTGATCCGTTCCCGCCGGTCGCTCCCGTCCCGGTCACCGGCGTCCGGCCGTCGGTGTTCGTGGTCGGTGGGCGGCCATCGGCTGGCGCCACCCGGTGTCGTCGAACCGCCACCCCCAGTGCTGTGCCGGCGATCGTCAAGTGGCCATAATGGACGCATGATCGCTTGGGAGTACGCCCTGTTGGTCCGCCGTTACCAGGGGCAGGGACGCCAGTTCCACGTCTCGTTCGTCTGGTACGGACCGGACGGCTCACGCACCGACGTCACGGCGTACGGCGACACCGCCATCGCCCACCTCAACCGCGTCGGCCGGGAAGGCTGGGAGCTGGTCTCCGCCGCCGAGGACGTCAACAACATCCAGGGCAGCACCGAGGTCCACCGCTACCACCTCAAGCGCCCCCTCTCCTGACCCCCCACTTCCTCTCCCACCCCCTCTCCCCCTCTCCCGCCGGTCTCCCGGGTGATCAAGAGGTTTAGGTCACCGGAACCGCCTCCGCTGACCTAAACCTCTTGATCACCACCCCCTCGTCCCGGCGAACCCGAGGGGACGGCCGGGGGAGGGGGTGGGGCCTGTCGGCAGGGGCGGTCGGGTGATCAAGAGGTTTGAGTCACGGACATGGGAATCCGTGACTCAAACCTCTTGATCAACGCGGGACAGAGCGGGACAGAGCGGGAGGGAGCGGAGGGAGGGGAGCGGGATCAGCCCAGGGTGATGGTGGGGTAGAGGGGGAAGGTGGCGAGGAGGTCGGTGGCCTGCTTGCTGATCTTGTCGGCGACGGCCGGGTCGAGCACGTACTTGGCCTTCGACGGGGTGCCGTCGGCGTTGGCACCGGGCGTGGTCTGGCTGAGCACGGTGTGGATCAGCTCGGCGGTGACGTCCATCTCGGCGGTGCCGAGGCCCCGGCTGGTCAGCGCGGGCGTGCCGATCCGGATGCCCGAGGTGTACCAGGCCCCGTTGCGGTCCTGCGGGACGGCGTTGCGGTTGGTGACGATGCCCGAGTCGAGCAGCGCCTGCTCGGCCTGCCGGCCGGTCAGGCCGTAGCTGGAGACGTCGAGCAGCACCAGGTGGTTGTCGGTGCCGCCGGTGACCAGGGTGGTGCCCCGGCGCAGCAGCCCCTCGGCGAGCGCCTGGGCGTTGTCGACGATCCGCTGGGCGTAGTCGGCGAAGTCGGGCCGGCGCGCTTCGGCCAGCGCGACCGCCTTGGCCGCCATCACGTGCGGCAGCGGCCCGCCGAGCACCATCGGGCAGCCCCGGTCGACCTGGTCGGCCAGCTCAGGGCCGCAGAGCACCATGCCGCCACGCGGGCCGCGCAGCGACTTGTGGGTGGTGGTGGTGACGATGTGCGCGTGCGGCACCGGGTCGAAGTCGCCGGTGAAGACCTTTCCGGCGACCAGGCCGGCGAAGTGCGCCATGTCGACCATGAAGGTGGCCCCGACCGAGTCGGCGATCTCCCGCATGATCCGGAAGTTCACCTTCCGGGGGTACGCCGAGTAGCCGGCGACCAGGATCAGCGGCTTGAACTCCCGGGCGGCCTCGGCGACCCGGTCGTAGTCGATCAGGCCGGTGGCCGGGTCGGTGCCGTAGCTGCGCTGGTCGAACATCTTGCCGGAGATGTTCGGCCGGAAACCGTGGGTGAGGTGGCCGCCGGCGTCCAGCGACATGCCCAGCATCCGCTGGTTGCCCAGCTCACGGCGCAGCGCGAACCAGTCCGCCTCGGTCAGGTCGTTGACCTGGCGTACCTGGGCCTTCTTCAGCGCCGGGGACTCCACCCGGTCGGCCAGGATCGCCCAGAAGGCGACGAGGTTGGCGTCGATGCCGGAGTGCGGCTGCACGTACGCGTGGGACGCGCCGAACAGCTCCTTGGCGTGCTCGGCGGCGAGCGCCTCGACGGTGTCGACGTTCTGGCAGCCGGCGTAGAAGCGACGGCCGACGGTGCCCTCGGCGTACTTGTCGCTGAACCAGTTGCCCATGGTCAGCAGGGTGGCCGGGGAGGCGTAGTTCTCGCTGGCGATCAGCTTCAACGACTCGCGCTGGTCGGCCAGTTCCGCGCCGATCGCGTCGGCCACCCGGGGCTCGACGGCCCGGATCACCTCGAGCGCGCTGCGGAAGGCGGTGGATTCGGCGTTCAGCGACATGCGACCTCCAGGTGACGTGCGGAAGGCCCAGGCGCTCGGCGTGCGTCCTCATGACGGGGCCGCTTCCCGATGGTGCTCCATCCCCACGCGCCAGTCACGGCCCACCGACGATCCTACCGGGTGGCCGGCGGGGTGTCCGGGAGCACCTCCGGCACGCGGCCCGGCCGGATGGTTGGCCGGCCCCATCCGGGGCATTGCAGCCACCAGGGGAGATCCGGACGGCGGGCCCCGACCGACGAGAGGATCAGGCAGATGAGCGCACCGACCACCGGACGACCGCTGGTCGTGGTGACCGGGGCCTCCAGCGGCATCGGGTACGAGCTGGCCGGCGAGTTCGTCCGACACGGTTACGACCTGGTGATCGCCGCCGAGGACGACGGCATCACCGAGGCGGCAGACCACCTGCGCCGCGACGGCCAGGCGCAGGTCCAGCCCGTCCGGGTCGACCTGGCGACCTACGACGGGGTGACGGCGCTGGTCGAGGCGGTGGACGCGACCGGCCGGCCGGTCGACGCGCTGGCGGTCAACGCCGGCCGGGGCGCGGGCGGGGCGTTCGTCGGCGACACCGACCTGACCGACGAGCTGAACATCATCGACGTCAACGTGACGTCGACGGTGCACCTGGCCAAGCGGATGCTGCCGGCGATGGTCGCGCGGGGTGCCGGCCGGGTGCTGTTCACCTCGTCGATCGCGGCCACCATGCCCGGCCCCTACCAGGCCGTCTACAACGCCTCCAAGTCGTTCGTGCAGTCGTTCGCCGAGGCACTGCGCAACGAGTTGAAGGAGACCGGGGTGACGGTGACCGCCCTGATGCCCGGCCCGACCGAGACGAAGTTCTTCGACCGGGCCGAGATGGGCGACACCAAGGTCGGCGCGGACGACAAGGACGACCCGGCGACGGTGGCCGCGCAGGGCTTCGCGGCGATGATGAAGGGCGAGGAGAAGGTGGTCGCCGGCTCGCTGAAGAACAAGGTGCAGGCGGCGGCGGCCCGGCTCACCCCGGACCGGCTCAAGGCCGAGCAGCACCGCCGGATGGCCGAGCCGGGCTCGGCCGACTGACCCCGACCGCGCAGGGGCGCGCTCCCGCGCGCCCCGCGCCGGTCGACGATCTGCGTACGATCGGCGGATGCTGGGGGAGGACATCGAGGGCAGTCTGGTCGCGATCAGCGACCTGCACGTCGGGTACGCGGAGAATCGTGCCCTGGTCGAGGCGCTGCGACCCGCTTCGCCACGGGACTGGCTGATCGTCGCCGGTGACGTGGCGGACACCGTGGCCGACATCGAGTGGGCGCTCGGCCTGCTCGCGGAACGCTTCGACACCGTCATCTGGGCACCCGGCAACCACGAGTTGTGGACGCCGCCGGCCGACCCGGTGACCCTGCGCGGGGTGGCCCGCTACGAGCTGCTGGTGCGGCGGTGCCGGGAGTTGGGCGTGGTCACCCCCGAGGACGACTACCGGGTGTGGCGGGGGCCGGGCGGTCCCGCGCTGGTGGCCCCGCTGTTCCTGCTCTACGACTACAGCTGGCGACCGCCGGGGTTCGACACCCGGGAGGCGGCCCTGGCGGAGGCGCACCGGACGGGGATCGTCTGCACCGACGAGTTCCTGCTGCATCCCGACCCGTACCCGAGCCGGCAGGAGTGGTGCGCGGCCCGGCTGGACGCGACCGCCCGCCGGTTGGCGGCCCGGGACCCGGCGCTGCCCACGGTGCTGGTGAACCACTGGCCGTTGGACCGCCACCCGACCGAGGTGCTGCGCTACCCGATCTTCGCCCAGTGGTGCGGGACGCAGGCCACCGCCGACTGGCACCGCCGGTTCGTCGCCGCCGCGGTGGTCTACGGGCACCTGCACATCCCACGCACCACCTGGAAGGACGGGGTGCGGTTCGAGGAGGTCTCGGTGGGCTACCCCCGGGAGTGGCGGCAGCGCGGCATCCCCCCGGGGCGGGTACGGCGGATCCTGCCGGCACCGGAGGGCGCCCCACCGACTGCCTGGTGAACCACCGGGCCGGGCGGGCGACGGCCTGCGGGGCCCGACCGGCGGTCGGACCCCGCAGGGTGCGGGTGCGGTCAGGCGGTGGTGGCGTGCCGGGCGCTCTTGATCGCCTTCGGGTCGCCGGGCGAGCGGGGCGCGTCCAGGCGCAGCGCGATCATCCGCTCGCCGATCTCCTGGAGCGGGTTACGGCCGAGCGCCTCGCGTACCTTCGGGAACCACTCCTGCTCCTCCTCCTCGATGTGGTGCTCGACGTTCTCGATCAGCACAGTCGTCTTGGCGACGAAGTGGTCGTCGGAGGCGTCCATCGCGGCCAGTTCGGCGCAGAGCAGGTCGGCGACGTGGTGCTCCTCGTACGACTCCAGGATGTCGTCCTCCACGTCCGGCAGCAGCTTGCGGACCTCCGGGTACATCGCCTCGTTCTCGAGGTAGGTGTGCGTGGTCAGGGCCGCCACGATCTCGTCGACGATCTTGCGACGGCGACTGGCCGGCCCCTCCTGCGCCTTCTCGAACTCGCGGAAGAGGCGGCGTATCTCCTTGTGGTCCTCTTTGAGCAGGACGATGGCGTCGGTGGACACCGGCAGACCTCCTTGATCGGCTGACGGTGCTCCCGATACCCCGGGACGAGCTGCGGAAACGGATCGTGGTCGACGAATGTAAGGCGACGTCAGACGGTGGCGATGGTGTGCGGGATCTCGTCGAGCAACTCGCGGGCGAGGAACCCGATCCGGCCGTACCGGGGCACCAGCCGTTGCCCGCTGACCGCGTGCACCCACGCCGCCCAGCAGGCTGCCTGGGCGGGCTCGGCACCCCGGGAGAGCAGTCCGGCGAGCAGGCCGGCCCGCACGTCGCCGCTGCCCGAGGTGCCCAGCCCGGCGTCGCCGCTCTCCTCCCGCCAGCCCTGGCCGTCGGGGGTGGCGATGTGGCCGTAGAGGGAGACCACCGCCTCGTACCGGCGGGCCAGCTCGCGGGAGTCGGCGTCCAGGTCGTCGCCGGGATCCCGGCCGAGCAGGTGCCGGGCCTCGGTGAGGTTCGGGGTCAGCACCACCTTCCGGTCCGCGCCGACCAGCAGGTCCGGTTCGTGGCTGAGCGCCCCCAGCGCGTACGCGTCGAAGACCAGTGCGGTGTGCGGCCCGGCCGCCGACAGCACCAGGCGCAGCAGCGCGCGGGTCTGGTCGATGTCGTTGAGGCCCGGCCCGACGGTGACCACGTCGGCCTCCGCGACCAGGTCGCCGAGCCGGTCGCCCGGGTCACCGGCGACCGCGCCGTCGTCGGTCTCCGGCAGGCCGACCACCATGGCCTCGGGCACCTGGATGCTCAGCGCGGCGGCGGTGGACTCGGCGGCGGCCAGTTGCAGCACCCCGGCCCCGGCGCGCAGCGCGGCCACCCCGGCCAGCAGCACCGCGCCCGGGGTGAAACGGGAGCCACCGACCACCAGCACGGTTCCCCGGTTGTCCTTGCCTCCGGTCGGCGTCGGCAGCGCCCAGTCCCGCAGCAGACCCGGGGTGATGACCCGGGTGTCAGACCGGTTCGGCATGGATCTCGTCCTCCGTGGTGGGTGGGGCACCCTGTGCGTGCAGGTGGGCGACGTCGTTGAAGATGGCCGGGACGAGCCGGCCGGCGGCGTCCGCCGACCAGCCGGTCACCGAGCAGTTGGCGATCACGTGTTCCCGGGTCAGCCGCATCAGCTCCGCCTCGGTGAGCCCTTCCACCAGGTAACGGAGCAGGAACACCAGGGCGTCGTGCCCGAACAGCAGCACCCGTTGCCCCTGGTGGTCGCGGCGCAGATCACCGAGGAGGGTACGCAGCCGCAGCGCCACGTCGGTCCAGGACTCACCGCCCGGGGG
Source organism: Micromonospora sp. DSM 43699 (assembly GCF_055517075.1). Classification (NCBI taxonomy): domain Bacteria; kingdom Bacillati; phylum Actinomycetota; class Actinomycetes; order Micromonosporales; family Micromonosporaceae; genus Micromonospora; species Micromonospora sp. DSM 43699. The sequence goes on along the minus strand of NZ_JBTMMT010000012.1, from coordinate 117,955 downwards.
CCGGTAGTAGAACTTGCCGAGCCGTTGCCGGCGGGCCGCCTCGTCGGGAAACCGGCGGGTCACCCCGTGCCCGGTCAACCCGTCGAGGATGCCCAGTTCCCGGTCACGCAGCCGCTCGTCGACACTGGCCGGGATGCCGGTGCCGGCCAACGCCAACTCGGCCGTCCGCCTCGCCCGCAGATACGGCGAGACGACCGCCAGGTCGGGTCGTCGCTGCTCCGGCAGGTCGGCCAGCCAGCGCGCGGTGGCCCGCGCCTGCTCCTCGCCGGTGTCCGACAGTGGCACGTCGGCGTCCCGGTGGGTCAGGTCGATCAGTTCCGCGCCGTCCGCCTCGGCCGCCGAGGCGGCGACGTTCGCCGTGCTCTCACCGTGCCGGACGATCCACAGCGCTGCCAGTTCCGCCATGCCCCATCCCTACCCCCCGCCCCGACCCGGATAACCGCTCTCCATTCCGGTACATCTCCCGCTGAATACAGGAATAGATGTACTGTCGTGGGTGTGCAGACCGTCACCCAGGGCCAGGCCCTCGCCCGCTTCGGCCATGCCCTGTCGGACGCGACCCGGGCGCGACTGCTACTCGCCCTGCGCGAAGCGCCCGGCTATCCGGCGGAGCTGGCCGATCTGCTCGGGGTGACCCGGCAGAACCTGTCCAACCATCTGGCCTGCCTGCGCGGCTGCGGCCTGGTCGTCGCCGTCCCCGAAGGTCGCCGCGTCCGGTACGAACTCGCCGACACCCGCATCCGCCACGCCCTCGACGACCTCCTCGGCCTCGTCCTCGCGGTCGACCCCGCAGTCTGCCCCGATGCCGCTGACAAGGACTGCTGTTGATGAGCGTGCCCCTGCTGCCTGTCACGCCGGCCCGGCCCGACCCGGCCCGCCGCACCATCCTGGCCCGCCGGATCCGACTCCTGGTCGCCGTCACCATCGGCTACAACCTGATCGAGGCCGTCGTCGCCATCAGCGCCGGTGCCACAGCGGACTCCACCGCACTGATCGGCTTCGGCCTCGACTCGATCATCGAAGTCTCCTCCGCCGCAGCGGTCGCCTGGCAGTTCGCCGGCCAGGACCCCGAGGTCCGGGAGAAAGCCGCCCTGCGGATCATCGCGATCTCTTTCTTCGCGCTCGCCACCTACGTCACCGTCGAATCGGCCCGCGCGCTGCTCGGCGGTAGCGGAGCGGCGCACTCCACCACCGGTCTCGTGCTCGCCGCGCTCTCCCTCGCGATCATGCCCGGCCTGTCCTCCGCGCAACGCCGTGCCGGCCGCGAACTCGGCTCCCGTACCGCCGTCGCCGACTCCCGACAGACGCTGCTCTGCACCTACCTGTCCGCCGTCCTGCTCGTCGGCCTCGGACTCAACAGCGTCCTGGGATGGAGCTGGGCCGACCCGATCGCCGCCCTGGTGATCGCCGTTGTCGCCGTCAAGGAGGGCCGCGACGCCTGGCGCGGAGACGCCTGCTGCGCCCCGGCTCCCACCGCGGAGGCCCCGGCCTGCGTCGACAGGTGCTGCACCCCCGCGAACAGGACCGCCTGACCAGCCGCCAGCCGGAATTCCTGGAGTGCGGTAGGTGCCATGACCGGATTCCTCCACCTCGCCGCACGCCGGTCCCGTGCAGGGCTGGGTGGCGGGTGGACGGTCGCCGACGGGCCGATATCCTCCCCGGGTGGACGGTGGGGCGGACGGCGAACGGCTGGCGGCATCGCTCACCGAATGGCTGGCCCAGCTCGAATTCGTCGACCTGGGCACCGACGAGGTGACCGTGCGGATCATCGACGCCGTGCTGGCCTGGGCCGCCGATCAGGGCTGGCGGTCGTACCGTCGGGCGGCGAGCGTGCTGCCGCTACCCCCGCCGATGATGGACCGGCACTCGGTGCTGGACGTGGCGTGTGCCCGCCGGGACGGCCCGCCGGTGGTCGTCGAGGTCGACCATACGGACCGGCGGCGCACCTGGGAGAAGCTCGCGGCGGAGGCCGCCGCCGGCCGGGTCGCCCTCTGGGTGCGCTGGGGTCCGGGGAGGTTCGCCGTGCCACCGGCCCCGATCCACCTGGTCACCTGCGAGGTGGCCCGACACTCCGGGTCGGTGGGCGGGGGCCGCCGACACCGCCGGACCTCGGGCCCTGCCCGACCGGCACCCGTCCACTCCGCCCGTGACGTCGACCCGGTCGTCGAGCCGTTGCCGCTGCCGTCGGCGGACCCCGCCACGCCCTGACCGGACGCGACTACTCGAAGCGGGTCGGGTCGCCCGCGCCGTAGCGGACGATCTCCGGCTCGTCGGCGGAGAAGTCGACCACGGTGGTGGGCAGGGTGCCGCACTCGCCGGAGTCGACCACCGCGTCGATCGCGTGGTCGAGCCGTTCCTTGATCTCCCAGCCCTGGGTCATCGGTTCGGTCTCGCCGGGCAGCAGCAGGGTGCTGGACACCAACGGCTCACCCAGCGCCGCCAGCAGCGCCTGGGCGACCGGGTGGTCGGGGATGCGTACCCCGACGGTCTTCTTCCGGGGGTGCAGCAGCCGGCGCGGCACCTCCTTGGTGGCGGGCAGGATGAAGGTGTAGCTGCCCGGGGTGGCCGCCTTCAGCGACCGGAACACCGCGTTGTTGATGTGCACGAACTGGCCGAGCTGCGCGAAGTCCCGGCACACCAGGGTGAAGTGGTGCTTGCTGTCCAGGTGCCGGATCTCCCGGATCCGGTCGAGGCCGTCCCGGTTGCCGAGCTGGCAGCCGAGCGCGAAGCACGAGTCGGTCGGGTAGGCGACCAGGCCGTCGCCGCGCAGCAGGTCGACCACCCGGGCGATCGTCCGGGGCTGCGGGTTCTCCGGGTGTACGTCGAGATAGGTCGCCATGGCGGCGAGCCTAGTGGGGCAGCGGCGGCGGCTGCCGGTGAGCCCGGAGCACCCCGCGCGCCCAGGTCAGCATGTGACACCCGTCGTCGCTGCACTGGAAGCAGCGGCGGGGCGGCCGGGCCTCGTCCGGTGCCTCGTGGTGTTGGGCCAGCACCCGTTGCGCGGTCCAGAGGACCAGGGCGGGCGTGATCGGTTCGTCCATCGGCATGAGGGGCCTCCCGTCGACAGGCAGATCCGGGCACCGATCCCCGATCAGGCACCCGGACCGCTACCGGCAACCCGTTGACTCGCTGAGCGTCACGAGCTGACACCGAGCCTAGAGGTGTACAAGCATGGACGTCCAGAAACGTAGCTAAAAAACCCGTGTCGTTTCAGCTCGACTAACTTCGTCTCATGATCGACCCAGACGGCCCGGTGCCGATCTACCGCCAGGTGGCGAACATTCTGGCCGGGCGGATTGCCAGCGGTGCGCTCGCCGCGCATCGGCCGATTCCGAGCGAAGCGGCGATCGTGCAGGAGTTCGGAGTGGCCCGCGGCACCGCCCGCCGTGCCGTCGCGGAGCTCCGCGAGCGCGGGTTGGTCTACACCGTGCCGCAGCGCGGCACCTACGTCGGGCAGCCCGAGCCGTAGCCCTCACGCGAATCGCTGCGATCCGGTGAGCCGGCTGTGGGTGTCGGGGGTGGCCGTTACCGTGTGGGCGTGGCGACGGCGGCCGAGGAGATCCAGGTGGGGGAGCGGCTGGTCCGCATCTCCAGCCCCGACAAGCCCTACTTTCCCGAGCGCGGGCTGACCAAGCGGGACGTGGTCGGCTACTTCCTGGCCGTCGGCGACGGCATCCTGCGCGCCCTGCGGGACCGGCCGACGATGCTGGAACGCTGGCCGCGCGGGGTGTTCGAGGGGGCCAAGATCGGCACCCGGCAGGACAACCGGGGTGATGCGTTCTACCAGAAACGGCTCCCGGCCGGTGCTCCCGACTGGGTCCGCACCGCACACCTCACCTTCCCCAGCGGCCGTACCGCCGACGAGGTCGCGCCGAGCGAGCTGGCGGTGGTGATCTGGGCGGCCAACCTCGGCACCCTGCGGTTCCATCCCTGGCCGGCGACGACGGCCGACGTGGAGCGCCCCGACCAGCTCCGGATCGACCTGGACCCGATGCCGGGTGTCGGGTTCGACCAGGTGGTGCCGGTGGCGCACGAGGTCCGGGCCTTCCTCACCGAGCTGGGCATGGTCGGCTACCCCAAGACGACCGGCGGGCGGGGCCTGCACGTCTACCTCTCCATCGAGCCCCGGTGGAGCTTCGGCGACTGCCGGCGCGCGGTGCTGGCCCTGGGCCACGAGTTGGCGCGGCGGCTGCCCGACCTGGTCACCACCACCTGGTGGCGCGACCAGCGGGACAAGCCGGTCTTCATCGACTACAACCAGATGGCCCGCGACCACACGGTCACCTCGGCGTACTCGATCCGGCCCACCCCGGCGGCGCTGGTGTCGGCCCCGCTGGCGTGGGCCGAGCTGGACGACGCCCGCCCGGAGGACTTCGACGTGCTGAGCATGCCGGCCCGGTTCGCCGAGCGCGGCGACCCGCACGCCGGCCTGGACGGCGACCGCTACTCCCTGGAGCCGCTGTTGGCGCTGGCCGACCGCGCCGGCCTGGCCGCCCCACCGGAACGCTGACCCGCCGCCCGGCCGTCCCCGGACCGGCCAGTCGGGGCCTGAGCGACCGCGCCGGGCCGCTCACCCCCAGGGGCTGCCGGCCCCGTCGAACTCGTCGAAGACCAGCCAGGTCCGGGTGGAGAGCACCCCGGCGATGCCCTGCACCCGGCTGAGCACCACGTCCCGCAGGGTGGCGTTGTCCGGCGCGCGGACCAGGGCCAGCACGTCGTGCTCCCCGCTGAGCAGCGCCACGTGCTCGATGTAGCGCACCCGGGCCAGCTCCGCCGACACCTCCCGCCAGGTGTTCTGCTGGATGGTCAGCGAGATGTACGCCGAGGTGCCCAGCCCGGCCGGCTCCGGGGCCACCCGGGCCCGGAACCCGGTGATCACCCCGTCGCGCAGCAGCCGCTCCACCCGGGCGTACGCGTTGGTGCGCGAGACGTGCACCCGCTCGGCGAGGGTACGCATGGACAGCCGGCCGTCACGGGTCAGCTCGTCGAGGACCCGTCGGTCCACCTCGTCCAGCGGGGCGACCGAACGTCCCGTTCCGCCCGGTAGGGCCGCCGACGGGGTGGTCTGCTGGCTCATCAGATACTCCTCGGTAGGCCAATCGTCCCGCGTTCACCGGGAACGTTGAGTCAATCATCCAACGGCTGGAGCATAGGGCCACCACACGTCCAGGAGGTCCCCGCCGTGACGACCACACCCCAGGCGGTCCGCAGGGCATCCCCGCGTACCCGTCGACCGGCCACCCCGGTCGCCCCCGAACCCACCGCCGGCCTGCTCCCGCAGACCGAGCCGGTGCGGTTGCTCGACCCCGACGGCACCCCGCTGCCGTCCCGCGCCGACCTGCCCGAGCCGCCGGTCGAGGTGTTGCGCGAGATGTACCGCCGGATGGTCGTCGGCCGCCGGTTCGACGCGCAGGCCACCGCACTGACCAAGCAGGGCCGGCTCGCCGTCTACCCGTCCTCGCGCGGCCAGGAGGCCTGCCAGGTCGGTGCGGTGCTCGCGCTGCGCGACGGCGACTGGGTCTTCCCGACCTACCGGGAGTCGATGGCGCTGACCGCCCGGGGCATCGACCCGGTCGAGGTGCTGACCCTGCTGCGCGGCGACTGGCACTGCGGGTACGACCCGACGGTGGTGCACACCGCGCCGCAGTGCACCCCGTTGGCCACCCAGTGCGTGCACGCCGCCGGACTGGCCTACGGCGAGTCCTACCAGGGGCGGGACACCGTGGCGCTGGCCTTCATCGGCGACGGCGCCACCAGCGAGGGTGACTTCCACGAGGGGCTCAACTTCGCCGCCGTGTTCAAGGCCCCGGTCGTCTACTTCGTGCAGAACAACAAGTACGCGATCAGCGTGCCGCTGTCCCGGCAGACCGCCGCGCCGAGCCTGGCCTACAAGGGCGTCGGCTACGGGGTGCCCAGCGAGCAGGTCGACGGCAACGACCCGCTCGCGGTGCTCGCGGTGCTCACCCGGGCGGTGGCGCACGCCCGCGCCGGGCACGGGCCGTACCTGGTCGAGGCGCACACCTACCGGATGGAGGCGCACACCAACGCCGACGACGCCAGCCGCTACCGGGATCCCGACGAGGTCGAGGCGTGGCGGGGCCGCGACCCGGTGGCCCGGCTGGAGGCGTACCTGCGCAACCGGGGTGAGCTGGACGACGCGACGGTGGCGCAGGTCGCCGCCGAGGCCGAGGGGTACGCCGCCGACCTGCGGGAGCGGATGCACGCCCAGCCGACGGTCGACCCGCTGAGCCTGTTCGACCACGTCTTCGCCGAGCCGACCCCGCAACTTGTCGAGCAGCGCGAACAGGTGCGCGCCGAGCTGGCCGCCGACGCGGAGGGGGACGCCTGATGGCCACCATGACGATGGCGAAGGCGCTCAACGCCGCGCTCGCCGACGCGATGCTCGACGACGAGCGGGTGCTCGTCTTCGGCGAGGACGTCGGGCAGCTCGGCGGGGTCTTCCGGATCACCGACGGGTTGCAGGCCCGGTTCGGCGACAAGCGTTGCTTCGACACCCCGCTCGCCGAGGCCGGCATCGTCGGCTTCGCCGTCGGCCTGGCCATGACCGGGCTGCGGCCGGTGGTCGAGATGCAGTTCGACGCGTTCGCCTACCCGGCGTTCGAACAGATCGCCTCGCACGTGGCGAAGCTGCGCAACCGCACCCGGGGCGCGTTGAGCGTGCCGATGGTCATCCGGGTGCCCTACGCCGGTGGCATCGGCGGGGTGGAGCACCACTGCGACTCGTCCGAGGGGTACTACGCACACACCCCCGGGCTGAAGGTGGTCACCCCGGCGACCGTCGAGGACGCGTACTCGCTGCTGCGGGAGGCGATCGCCGACCCCGATCCGGTGGTGTTCATGGAGCCGAAGAAGCTCTATTTCGCCAGCGCCGACGCGGAGCTGCCGGCCCGTACCGCGCCGTTCGGCCGGGCCGTGGTGCGTCGACCCGGCACCGACGCCACCCTGGTCGCGTACGGCCCGGCGGTGCCGGTGGCGCTGGAGGCCGCCGAGGCCGCCCGGGAGGAGGGCTGGGACCTGGAGGTGGTCGACGTCCGGACCATCGTGCCCTTCGACGACGCCACGGTCACCGCCTCGGTACGCCGCACCGGCCGGTGCGTGGTGATCACCGAGGCGCAGGGCTTCGCCGGGGTCGGGGCGGAGATCGCCGCCCGGGTGCAGGAGCGCTGTTTCCACGCCCTGCACGCACCGGTGCTGCGGGTCGCCGGGCTGGACATCCCCTACCCGGCGCCGATGCTGGAGCACACCCACCTGCCCGGGGTGGACCGGGTGCTCGACACGGTGGCCCGCCTCCAGTGGGACGACCGGCCCGACCCGCGTTGGCTGCTCCAGGGGAGCGCGGCGTGAGCGCCCGCACCGCAGCGCAGGCCGTCACCGTTCCGCAGGCCCCCGCAGGAACCCGGGTCTTCCTCCTGCCCGATCTGGGCGAGGGGCTGAGCGAGGCGGAGATCGTCGAGTGGCGGGTCGCCGTCGGCGACGTGGTCACCGTGGACCAGAGCGTGGTGGAGGTGGAGACCGCCAAGGCGGTGGTCGACGTGCCCTGCCCGTACGCCGGCCGGGTGGTCGCCCTGCACGGCGCGGCCGGCGAGACGCGCCCGGTCGGCCAACCGCTTATCACCATCGCGTCGCCCGACGGCGGCGACGAGCCCGCCGGGCACGCCACCTACCGCGAGGAGGAGCGGGCCGGTTCCGGCAACGTGCTGATCGGGTACGGCACCGGGCACGGCGGCACCGCCCGCCGTCGCCGCCGATCCCGGCCGACCCCGGCCCCGGAGCCCGTCGCCGGACCGGAGGAAGCAACCGCCCCGACCGGTGGGACGGCCGCTCTGGTCATCTCGCCGATCGTGCGTCGGCTCGCCCGGGAGCACGGGGTGGACCTGGCCGCGCTGCGCGGCACCGGCCCCGGCGGCGTGATCCGTCGCTCCGACGTGGAGGCAGCGCTGGACACCCCACCGGGCCGGCCCGTCGTCGCCTCGGCGCAGCACGGTGTCGTCCCGGACCGGCAGACCGCCGGCGCGGACCGGCCGGCAACGGCCGGGCACGTCGGGCTGGCCCCGGCCGATGCGCAGGACGTCGTCATCCCGCTGACCGGCATCCGCCGGGTGATCGCCGACAAGCTCTCCCGCAGTCGCCGGGAGATCCCCGAGGTGACCATCTGGGTCGACGCGGACGCCACCGCGCTGCTGGCGACCCGGGCGGCGATCAACGCGGCCACCCCGGACGCCCCGGTCAGCGTGCTGGCCCTGCTGGCCCGGATCTGCCTCAGCGGGCTGCGACGGTTCCCGCAGCTCAACGCGCACGTCGACACCGAGGGGCAGCGGATCGTCCAGTCGGCCGGGGTGCACCTGGGCATCGCCGCGCAGACCGACCGGGGCCTACTCGTCCCGGTGCTGCGCGACGCCCAGCGGCTCACCACCCGGGAGCTGGCCGCCGCGCTGGCGGAGACCACCGCCGCCGCCCGCGCCGGCACCCTGCCGCCGGCCCGGCTCACCGGTGGCACCTTCACCCTCAACAACTACGGCGTGTTCGGGGTGGACGGTTCCACCCCGATCATCAACCACCCGGAGGCGGCGCTGCTCGGGGTGGGGCGGATCGTGGACAAGCCGTGGGTGGTCGACGGGCAGTTGGCGGTCCGCAAGGTGACCCAGCTCAGCCTCACCTTCGACCACCGGGTCTGCGACGGCGGGGTCGCAGGTGGTTTCCTGCGGCACGTCGCCGACTGCGTCGAACAGCCGGCGCTGCTGGTCGCGAACGTCTGAGCGGTACGCCGCGGAGCCGGTCACCCTGGGCGGGGTGACCGGCTCCGTCGGCATGTCGGGGCGTTCGTCCGCTTCGTCGGGGCCCGCCGGCAGCGGGGCGGGGTTTTCCGGTCGACGGGCCGGGAAACCGGCGGCGGTCGAGAACCCGCCGCACCGGTCGTGGACGCACCGCCGAGAGGAGTCTCCCGTGCCGTACCAGGGTCTGCCCGTCGCCCTGCGGGACCGCCGTCCGCCCGTGGCCGGTGCGCCGCTGTGGTGCAACGCCCACGACTACGGCCTGACCGGTGACGGGGTGACCAACGACCAGCCGGCGCTGGCCGCCCTGGTGGACCGGCTCGGTGACGGCTACGCGGCCGACGGGCGGGCCAGGGTGATCTGGTGCCCGCCGGGCATCTACTCCATCCGGGACGCCGGCACGGTGTGGCGCAGCGGGGTGTCGCTGATCGGCGCCGGCCCGGCCGCCACCCGGTTTTTGCTCAGCAACGAGGGCAATCGCAGCGACCCGACGCCACTGGCGTTCTGGACGGTGCTCCAGCACGGCGCGGACCGGGACCGGCACATCGCCGACTGCACCTTCGCCGACTTCGAGATCGACGGCTCCGGGGTGGCCCTCGCCGAGTACAACTACCTGGCCAAGGGCCTCGGGTTGCAGTACGTGGTGCGCGGGGTGTTCCGCAACCTCTACATCCACCACACCGGAGCGAGCGGACTGGGCTGCGACTTCCTCCAGGACACCCTGGTCGACGGGGTGGTGGTGGTCGGCTGCGGCCGGCTGGACAACGGCGAGCAGATGGGCGGCGCGGGCATCGGCATCGGCATCGGCGGCTGGGGCGACATGGAACGGCTCACCATCGCCAACTGCACAGCCCTGGCCAACGGCACCAACGGCATCTTCCTCGAACTCCAGAAGGACTACTGGACGCCGCCGCGCGGCTACCGGATCATCGGCTGCCACAGCCAGGGCAACCGGTTCGGCATCTCCGACTGGGGGGCCGACGGGCTGATCGTCACCGGCTGCACGATGACGGGCAACCTGGAGGCCGGCTACGACGTGTCCGGCAACGGCACCGCCGGAGTCGCAGGCCGGGGCGGTCTGCTCACCGACTGCGTCATCGACGGCAACGTGCGCGACGGGATCAGCGTGGGTAACACCCCGGGGCCGTACACGGTGCGCGGCAACCGGATCAGCAGCAACGGCGGGTACGGCTACCACCAGCACGACCTGGGCCGTGGCTACCCGCGCCCGGCGCAGGACGTGGTGGTGGAGAGCAACGAGTTCTGGGGCAACGGCCTGGACGCCATCCGGGTGGACCGCCCGATGACCGACGCGATGCTGCTCGACAACCGGATCCGCAACAACGGCCGGCAGTGCGCCGAGGCGTCCTGCGGTGGCGGCGAGTCGGTCCGCTACAGCGAACGGTCCCTGGTCGACCGGTCGGCGACCTGGGCGCAGGACAGCCACCGGGGCAAGGTGCTGCGGGTCGGCCGGCGGGTCGCTGTGGTGGCCGCCAACACCGCCACCGAGCTGCACCTCGCCCCGGTACGCCCGGACGCCTACTCCGGCTGGAGCGGGGACACCCCGCTGCCGGGCACCCCGTACGAGCTGCCGGCCGCGCCACCGGTCCGGGCCGGCATCGCGATCGCCGCGGCGTTCGACTCGGCGACCGTGCGGGGCAACCGGATCTGGGACAACCACGACGAACGCACCCAGACCCATGGGCTCTGGATCACGGCGGGAGGCAGTTGTGTCGGCTGCCGGGTGGAGGACAACGACCTGGCCGGCAACGCGGTGGCGGCGATCCGGTTGGACACCCCGCCGGTCGGGGGGCGCTGGGACCGCAACCACGGCGACCAGGACTGGGACTGACGACCCGTGTCATGCCGGCGCGGACGATCCCGGACATCGGTGCCTCCCGGCCCCGTCCGGCACCGCCCGGGTCCATAAGCCAGGCGTTCCCCGCCCGGTTCCCCGAAAAGCACGACCCGGCCCGAGAAACGCCGTACAGAATGTGGTCAAGGGGACTGGGAATGGGGGACGGAATATGGACGTGAGGCGGCGATTGACGCTTTTGGCGGTAACCATCGCAGCCGCACCGTTGGCCCTCGGCGGGTGCACCGCCGAGCGGAAGCCGGCGGCCGGGGCGGCACCCGGCGGGGCGGCCGGCCCCACGGTGTCGGTGAGTCCCGCCGATCGGGCGAAGGACGTGCCGATCAGCGCGGAGGTCGGCACCACCGTGAAGAACGGTCGGGTGAGCAGCGTGAAACTCACCGACGACAAGGGGAAGGCAGTTGCCGGTGAGCCGAGGGAGGACGGGTCGAGCTGGGTGCCTGCGGTCCCGCTGGGCAGCGGCCGCAGGTACACCGCAGAGGTGACCGCAACCGGCGACTCGGGCCGGACGACGGTCGGGCGCACCACGTTCACCACGGTGACGAATACGCACCGGCAAGCGTTGACCAGCGTGCTCTATTTCGCCGGTAACCAGACGTACGGCACCGCCATGCCGGTGACTGTGGCATTCGAGCCGGCAATTCCCAAAGAGGCCAGGGCGGCCGTGCAACGACGATTGTTCGTGAAGACCGACCCGCCGCAGCCGGGCACCTGGTCGTGGCTGGAGGACGGCAGCCAGGTCTACTACCGGGCACCTGACTTCTGGCGTACCGGTACGACGATCAGCGTCCGGTCCGCGCTGGCGGGCCTGCCGATCGGCAAGGAGTACGTCGGTGACGATGACCGGCGGTCCACCTCGAAGATCGGTCGGCAGGTCGCCTTGGACATCGACAACGCCACCAAGCAGATGTCGGTCTTCCAGGACGGCAGGCTGATCCGCAGGATCCCGGTCAGTCTCGGCAAGCCGAGCACGCCGAGCTCCAGCGGCAAGATGGTGATCATGGAGAAGCACCAGCAGACCCGCTTCGACACCCGGGGCGAGCCCGACGGGGGTTACGTGGTCGACGTCGAGGACGCCCAGCGCCTCACCTGGGGCGGCGAGTTCATCCATGCCGCCCCCTGGTCGGAGGGCGACCAGGGCTACACCAACGTCTCGCACGGCTGCGCCAACGTCTCGTCCACCGCCGCCGACTGGCTGATGGGCGTCACCCAGGTCGGCGACCTGGTCACCGTCAAGGGCACCGAGGTGCCGTTGCGACCGGGCAACGGCTGGACGGCCTGGAACACCAGCTGGGCCGAGTTCGCCAGGGGCAGCGCGCTGCCCGTACCGCCGGGCCTGAAGCCGGCGCCGACCACCAGCCCGGCGCACCCGGGCGCGGTCGCCGGGGGCTCGCCACCCGCACCCGCGCCGTCGGCCAGCGGCGGCTGACCACCCGCCGGGGGAGGAACGACCGGGTACGACCGGTCCGCCCTTGCGGGCGGCCGGTCGTACCGCGTCCTGCCAGGGGTTCCGCGCGTCTTACGGGCGCTGCGGGTGCCGCCTCGCGTGACCGGCGGTGCTCCACCCTGAGGAGGAGTCGGGGTCGGCTCCGGGGCGACCCTGGGACTACCCGGAAACCCACCTCGGGCAGGGCGGAAACGTCGGGGGTGGGGGCTAGATTCGGGGCATGACACAGGGAGAGGACCGCTTCCACGTGCGGCTCCGGGTGGCCGACGACGTGGTCGAGGTGCGCGCCGTGGGCGAGATCGACATCGCCACCGTCGGCGCGTTCCGGGCCGCCCTCTGGGCCGCGCCGGCCCGCCCGCTGCTCCGGCTCGACCTCTCCGGGGTCCAGGTGCTCTCCGCCGCCGGGGTGCGGGCGCTGGTCGCCGCCCACCTGAGGGCCCGGGCCCGGGGCGGCGAGCTGGTCGTGGTCGACCCCGATCCGGTGGTCGCCCGGGTGCTGCGGGCCACCGGCCTGCACCGGATCATCGCGGTCCGGCACGGCGACGCCCCGGCCGAGGTCACTCCCCGACGCCTGGCGGCCTGCGCCTGACCGATCACCGGGCGCCCCGGTCCAGGTCGCGTCCGTCGGGTCCACCGCCCGTCGCCCGGATCGGGTCGGCAGGTTCGTCGGTCGGCCGCGAGACCCGGCGGTGGGCCGCCGGACGGTGCCGGCGGCCCACCGGAGTTCAGCGGACGCCGAGCAGGTCGACGACGAAGACCAGGGTCTCGTTGGGCTTGATGACGCCGCCCGCGCCCCGGCTGCCGTAGCCCAGGTGCGGCGGGATGGTGAGCCGGCGACGGCCGCCGACCTTCATGCCCACCACACCCTGGTCCCAGCCGGCGATGACCTGGCCGCCGCCCAGGGGGAACTCGAAGGCCTCGCCGCGGTTCCAGGAAGCGTCGAACTCGCGGCCGGTGGAGTGGGACACCCCGACGTAGTGCACGTTGGCCAGCTGGCCCGGCTGGGCCTCGGGGCCGTCGCCGACGGTGATGTCCTCGATGACGAGGTCGGCCGGCGCGGCACCCTCGATCGGGCCGATCTCCGGCTTGCCTGCCTGGGGCGTGTTCATTGCTGATCTCCTCCGTCGTCGCACGATCGTCCGGTCGGTGTCGATCCTGCCCGATCGCGACGCACCGATCGGCGGCGGTCCCGGAGCCGGGTCCGCCGCAGGTGCCGACGCCACCCGTGCCGACACCACCCGCCGCGATGCCCACGTCCCTGCGCGGACCGCCGACCGGGGGTGGACGCCCGGCAGGGGCGTCACCGTCGAGGTGACGCCCTGCCACTCGGTCGGCTGGCCGGGCCAGCCGAACCGGCTACCTGAGCCAGCCGAACCGGCGAACCAGTGGGAGGGTGGCCCAGACCCGGCCGAGGCCGAGGGTGTTCCCCGCGCCGACCAGGGCGAGACCGGCCAGCACCGCGGCGTAGATCAGGTGGTCGTCCATGAAGAGGTTGTTCTCCGGAGGCAGGACGGCGGTCCACATCAGCACCATGAGCAGGCCACCGGTGACCGCGGCGAGCCGCATCCCGATGCCGAGCAGCAGGGCCACCCCGATCCCGGCGAGGCCGATCATGAACAGCCAGTCGGCCCAGGCCGCCCCGGCGATGTCCTGGTAGAGCCCCTGGAACGGGCCCTTCGCGCCGAAGGCGAGGAAACCCTTGGTCGGGCTGCCGCCGTGGATCCAGGCGTTCTTCGTCGCGGTCTCGTGACCGAGGCCGAAGAGCTTGTCCAGGAACGCCCAGAGGAAGATCCAGCCGAGGGCGAGCCGGGTACCGGCCCAGACGTACCGGGCGGCGCGCTGGCGGGTGGTCTCGGTCCCCGCCACCGGTGCGATGCTCCCGGCGGTGGTGTTCCGCTCGATCGTCGCGGTCATGGTCTCCACGTCCCTTCTCTGCCTGGCACCGCACTTCCCGGTGGCAGTTCCATTCCACGCCCGTCGGGCTGCTCGCGGCAGGGCCGACCGGTCCGTGCCGCGGCGGGACCTAAGTCCCCTGACGGGGGCGTCCGGACGGGACCTTCGACCCCGGCGGCACCGGTCCGTCCGCCTCTGCCCCGGCCGGTCGGGCCGGCCCTAACGTCGGTCGGGAGAGCCCCCGAGGAGGTCGTGATGAGGACGTGGCAGGTGGACGACGTGATGACCCGGGAGGTAGCCACGGTGGGGGAGGAGACCCCCTACCGGGCGATCGTCGACGTGCTGATCCGGCGGGGCATCAGCGCGGTGCCGGTGGTGGACGGGTTCCGTCGGGTGCTGGGTGTGGTGTCCGAGGCGGACCTGCTGCACAAGGTGGAGCATTCCGGGGCGCAGGAGGAGCGGCGGGTCTTCGTGGGCCGGCGGCGTCGGGAGTCCCTGGAGAAGGCCGAGGCGCTGCTGGCGGGGGAGCTGATGACAGCGCCGGCCGTCACCACCCGTCCGGGGGCGTCGCTGCCGGCGGCGGCGCGGCTGATGGACCGGGAGGCGGTCAAGCGGCTGCCCGTCCTCGACGACCTGGGCCGGCTGGTGGGCATCGTCACCCGCAGCGACCTGCTGAAGGTGCACCTGCGCAGCGACGCCGAGATCCGCGAGGACGTGGTGCAGGAGGTGTTGCGGCGGGTGCTGGCCGTCCGGGACGGTCTGGTCACCGTGCAGGTCCGCGACGGCGCGGTGACGCTGGACGGCCGGCTGGACCGGCGGACCGCCGCCGAGCTGGCGGTGAAGCTCGCCGGCCAGGTCAGCGGGGTGGTCCAGGTGACCAGCACCATCGGGTACGACCTGGACGACGCCACCGTGGCGCAGCGGACGCCGGGCGGGGTCACCCCGGTGGCCTGAGCACCACCGTGGGTCGGTCACCGGGGCGGGACGGTCGGGCGTCACCGCCCCGGGCTCACTCCCCGCAGACCGCGAGCTGGGCGGTGAGCAGGGCGGGTGCCTCGGCCAGGGACGGGCCGTACCAGGTGAGATGGCGGCCGGAGACCAGCGCGCAGGGGACGCCGGGGAAGGCGTCCGGCCCGTCCTCGGCGGTGAACGCGTACGGCTCGTCGGGGAGCACCACCAGGTCGGGCCGGCGGGCCCGCAGCGCGTCGAGGCCGGGACGCGGATAGCGCTCCGGGTCGTCGTCGTACAGGTTGACCACCCCGAGTCGGCGCAGCACGTCCCCGGCGAAGGTGTCCCCGCCGAGGACCACCCAAGGACGACGCCACACCGGCACCACGGCCCGGCGGACCCCGGCCCCGACGGTGGGATCGGCCCAGGCCCGGCGGGCGTCGGTCAGCCAGCGGGGTTCCCCGGTGACCCCCAGCGCGGCGAGCATCCCGGCCAGCTCGTCAAGCGCCTGCGGTACGGTCCGCGGGTAGGTGACCAGCACCGGCACCCCGGCCGCGGTGAGCGCGTCCGCGTCGGCCCGCCGGTTCTCCTCCACGTTGAGCAGCACCAGGTCCGGCCGCAGCTCCCGGATGCGGTCCAGGTCGGGGTACTTGCTGCCGCCGACCCGGGCGACGTCCAGCCCCGCCGGGTGGACGCACCAGTCGGTCGCGCCGACCAGCATCTCCGGTACGGTCGCCGCCACCGCCTCGGTCAGCGACGGCACCAACGAGACCACCCGCATTCCGTGTCCCCCCGTTCTCAGTGCTGGGCGGCGCTCGCGACGGCCTCCCGGGCGACAGTGGCCACCGGAACGCCCTCCCGGGCCGCCCACCCGACGGCGTGCCGGACCTCGGCCACCGGCATCGGCCGCCGGTCGGTCACGGTGACCGCCGCGTGCACCGCGAAGGACACGAAGGGGTACGACCGGGCGAGCCCGGCCACCGAGGCGTGCACCTGACCGGCCACCGCCAGCGCCTCCTCCCGGGTCAACGCCGGCAGGACCAGCAGGTACTCGTCGGAGGCGAGACGGACCGCCCGGTCCACCGGCCGCAGTGGCGCGGTCAGCGCGGCGATCACGGCCTGCGCCTCCCGGGCGGCACTGCGCCGTCCGAAGCGTTCGGGGGCGCCGGCGGGCTCACTGACCCGTACCCCGATCAGGGCCACCGGCAGGGTGCCTGCGGCGGTCACCCCGCCCATCCCGGTCCAGCGGTGCAGCGTCGGCTCGTCCACCAGCCCCGGCGGGCCCTCCACCGGCTCGCCGACCCGATCCGACCCGCTGCGGTGGGCGCGCTCTACCCGCTCGGCCATCAGCCGCAACGCCGCCTCGGCCCGGCTCTCGCCGGGGGTCGCCGGCAGGTCCCGGACCCGGCGTAGCACCTGGTCGATCGCGGTCAGTGCGGCCGGGGGGAGCCGGTCGCCGAGCTGCGCCCGCAGCCGGATCACCTCGTGCAGGGCCTCGTCCCGGCGGAAGCCCCAGCGGCCGGAGAAGAGCCGACCCTCCTCCAGCGTGCCGGCCGCCGCCACCTCACGCTGGTCCCGGGCCACCAGGCTGGCCCCGAACCGAGGGGTCAGCGCCACCACGCTCCACTCCCGCGCAAGCTCCTCGGATTCGTCAAGCGCCACCGCGTACGCCCCGGGTGGCAGCTCCGGTGGTGTCTCCCCGACCAGCCCGACCACGGTGACCGCCGCGCTGGCCGCGATCCGGCCGTAGCGGGCCTGTTCCCGCAGGAAGTAGGGCATCCGCTGGAACAGGGCGATCACCACCAGCGGCCCGTCCTCGGCGGTGGCCAGCGCCGACCGCTCGATGGCGTGGGAGACCGTGACGAGACTCCGCTTGGTCAACAGTTCCGGGGCCGGTCCGTCGTGCAGCACCCCGTGAGCGTAGAGAAACCGGTCGGGGCACACCAACCGCCCGGGACCGCCACCAACGTCCGGCACCGCACCGGCCGGCACCGACGCACCGACCGACGACGCACCGACCGACGACGCACCGACCGACGCCGCACCGACCGACGACGCACCGACCGGCCGCACCGACCGGCCGCACCGACCGGCCGCACCGACGAGGCGGGAACCGTGCTCGACGTCCTAGACTCGTCCGGTCACCTTCCCCGCCATGGACGGACCGACCCGACGATGACGCGTACCGCCACCGACGACGGCGCCCGGCTGCGGCCGGTCCCGGCCGGTGCGGCGCCGCTGTTCGTCCGTGCCGGCCATGCGGTGTACGCCGCCCGCCGGCTCGGCGACCTGGTGTCGCGGCGACCGGCCGGGGTCACCGGGCACCAGTGGAGCTCGGCCCTGCGGGAGGAGTTCGACCACGTCGTCTGCGCGGCCGACACCGGTGTCCCGCTGTTCGCCCTGACCGTCGGCCCCACCGCGCCGGCGGGTTCGGCCGGGCAGCGGGCCGAACGGATGGGTGCGGCGGTGTGCACCGCCGTGGGCCTGCCGGTGCTGCGGATCGGGTCGCCGACCCTGCGGGCCGCGCGACACGGCCGACGGATCGTCACGTACGTCGTGGATGCGCGCGCCTACGCCGCCGGTGCCGCCTCGGACGACCCGGACGACGCGCCGGTCGGCTTCCGCGACATCGTCGGCCGGCTGCCGGACGGGCGCACCGGGCCGGTAAACGACCTCGGCGCGTTGTCCCGGGTGGCGGCCGTCGAGGCGTACGTGTCCCGGCGGCTCAGCGACCCGATCGTGCGGGGGCTGCACGTGCATTGGCAGGGTGGGGTGGCCGAGGGCTGGAGCTGGGTCGAGGTGCGGCCCGGCCGGAGTCTGGTGGAGCGGGTCACCGTGCACGAGGCCCGGCTGCACTGCGGGATCGACCCCGGTCGACTGGCCGAGGATCTGGCGGCGGTGGCGGTCGGCGACCGGCTGGCCGGGGCGGAGTTCGACGAATCCACCCTGCTCGACCGGGAAGAGTTGCGGCGGCAGATCCGCACACTGCGGGACCGGCGGGACGAGTTGACCGCGCCGTTCGCCTTCGACCACCTCTGCGTGGACTGATCCGGCACACGACCGGCCGTCATTTTCCGGCGACGGTTGGTGACATTCCGGCCCGACCGGAAAACAGTCCCGGATCCTTCGATCCGCGTTGAACCTTCGTCCGCGCCGGCCCGTACCTAAGCGGGAATGGGCAGGATTTCCCCAGCCGCGCCACCCGACGCGGCGGACGGTGCGGGAAGGCATCGTCGGCCATCGACGTGCGACCGGAACGTCGCAGTGCCCCGGGCGGGGGCGACGGACCCGAAAGGGCGTCTCCTCGTCGGGGACACGAGTCAGGTACCGGATCGAGAAGGAGAGCAATTCGATGCGCAGGTCCACAGGGGCACGCCGGTCATCCGGTAACGCGCGGAGCAAGCGGCTGCTGGCGGCGGTCGGTGCGCTCGTCGTCTTCGGCGGCATCGCCGCCGTCACCCAGATCTCCTCGGCCGGGGACAAGCCGAGGCAGCAGACCCGTAACGTCTCGTCGGCCTGCGTCGCACCGAGCCCCGGTGCCACCTCGCCGAGCGGGCGCGGCAGCACCACCCAGACGTGGCAGAACGGCCGCTGGGTCCGTAACCACTGGGGTGACGGGCAGATGTCCGTCGCCGAGTGCCAAGCCGTCAAG
Organism: Micromonospora sp. DSM 43699; assembly: GCF_055517075.1. Taxonomy (NCBI): domain Bacteria; kingdom Bacillati; phylum Actinomycetota; class Actinomycetes; order Micromonosporales; family Micromonosporaceae; genus Micromonospora; species Micromonospora sp. DSM 43699. The sequence goes on along the minus strand of NZ_JBTMMT010000012.1, from coordinate 99,350 downwards.
GCCGGCAACGCGCCGGTGACCACGCTCGCCTCGACGGTGGCCTGCCCGGAGGTCACCCCCCGGCTGCCGCAGATTCCGGCCCAGGCCAAGGCCGAGGTGGACAAGGAACTCGCCCTGCTCAAGACCCAGATCGACGACGCCAACAAGCGGTTGGCCGCCGAGGGGCGCAACGGGCAGGCGTTCATCAACAACGCCATCCTCGGCCCACTGGCCGACAAGCGACGGTCCGCGCTGAACCGGATCGCCACCGCGATCGGCCGGTTCGCCCAGCGCCCGCAGGGCCTGGATCAGCTCGCCGGCTGCCAGGTGGCCGCCAACAACGGCGGCCAGAACGGTGGCAACAACAACGGCGGCCAGAACAACGGCGGCCAGAACGGCAACAACGGCGGCCAGAACGGCAACAACAACGGCGGCCAGAACAACGGCGGTCAGAACGGCAACAACGGCAACGCCCTGGGCGTGCTCGCGAAGGACTGCGGCAACAGCAAGCTGCAGCCGCACGACGGCTTCCAGAACGGCAACCGCTGCGTCAGCACCGCCTTCGGTGAGGTCGGCGCGGCGGCCAGCAACCCGTCGCTGCTGATCACGCAGTTCCCGAACCAGGTGCGACGCAACCAGGCGTTCAGCCTGAAGGTCTCCACCCGTAACCTGGTCCGGGACCGGTTCCTGGCGGCCGGCCAGGGTGGCTACTACGTGGAGAGCTCGGTGCTCAACGGCCAGGGTCTCACCCGCGGCCACTTCCACACCGCCTGCCGGATGCTCCAGAGCACCAACCAGGCCCCGTCCAACCCGCAGGACGTTCCGGCGTTCTTCGTGGCCACCGAGGACGGCAAGGGCGGCAACCAGGCCGACGACGTGACCATCCAGATCCCGGGCCTGCCGCAGTCGGGTACGGCGCAGTGCGCGGTCTGGGCCGGCGACGGCTCGCACCGGGTGCCGATGATGGAGCGGGCCAACCAGACCCCCGCCTTCGACGTGGTGCGTATCCAGGTCAACTGACCGGACGGACGACGACGGCGACGGGCCGCCCCGGGTGATCCCGGGGCGGCCCGTGGTTTTCGTGGGACTCCACCCGGTCGGCCCGAAGCCGCCCGCCCTGTGGTGCGGGCCGGCCCGTGCCGACCCGCCTGTGGTGCCGGCCACCTGCCGACCCCGGGCCGTGGTGCGGGCCACCTGTGCCGACTCCGGGCCGTAACTGGTCGCGGCTGACCGGGCCGGCAACGGTTTTCGGCGGCGGGCCGACGGTTGGAAATTGTGGACAGCACGAAAAGCGCCGGGGTCACGCTGATATCTCAGCGTGACCCCGGCGCATCCGATCGTGACCCGACCTGCCGGTCAGCGGTTCTTCCACGCCTCCACGACCGACACCGGGATGCGACCACGCTCGGAAATCTCGTGGCCGTTCTTGGTCGCCCATTCCCGGATGGCGCGGTTCTGCTCGCGATCCATTCCCGAGACCCCGGCCCGCGCGGGGCGGCGAGCCGGGCGACCGGCGTCGACCACGCCCCGACCCATTCGGCGGCCAGCGGTGATGTATGCGTCGAGCGTCTTGCGCAGCACCCCCGCGTTCTCGTCGGAGAGATCGATGGTGTACGCCGCCCCGTCCAGGCTGAACTCGACGGTCCGATCGGCCTTTCCGCCGTCGAGGTCGTCGGTCAGAACGGTGATTACTTTCCTTGCCATCGCCATTACTCCCTGTGTTGAGCGGGGTGTGCTAAGAGTTTGACCTATCTGACGCCAAATCCGCAACAATACGCCTCCCTTTCATTTGGCGGGGCGCGTGAATCCTGGGAAATCCGGGTCCGGGCAATGCTGGCCGAGGGTGATGGTGCCCCCGGGATGTGTCCTGGGTCACATCCCGGAACATGGGGAACGGTTTGTGACTTGAGTGAGACACGCTCAACTCAACCGATGGCAGGTGTCCGATGGCAACCCTTCCGGTACTTCCCCTGACCGACGTCGTCCTGCTGCCCGGCATGGTCATCCCGGTGACCCTCGACCCGACCACCCAGGCCGCGGTCGACGCGGCCCGGGCCAGCGGTGACAAGACCCTGCTCGCCGTGCCGCGCATCGACGGCGAGTACGGCCCCGTCGGCACGATCGCCACCATCGAGAAGGTGGGCCGGCTCCCCGACGGTGAACCCGCCGCCGTGGTGCGCGGCCTGGCCCGCGCCCGGATCGGCTCCGGGGTCCCCGGGCCCGGCGCCGCCCTCTGGGTGGAGGCCACCCGACTCGACGAACCCGCACCCGCCGGTCGCGCCCGTGAGCTGGCCCGGGAGTACCGGGCCCTGATGACCTCCGTCCTTCAACAGCGGGGCGCCTGGCAGGTCATCGATGCGATGGAGCGGATGACCGACCTGTCCGAACTGGCCGACGCGGCCGGCTACGCGCCCTGGCTCAGCCTGGGCCAGAAGACCGAACTGCTCGCCGCGCCGGACGTCAACGCCCGGCTGGAACTGCTGGTCGGCTGGGTCAGGGAGCACCTGGCCGAGCAGGAGGTCACCGAGCAGATCAACAGCGACGTCCGGGACGGGCTGGAGAAGTCCCAGCGGGAGTTCCTGCTCCGCCAGCAGCTCGCCGCGATCCGCAAGGAACTGGGCGAGGACGAGCCGGACGGCTCTGCCGACTACCGCGCCCGGGTCGAGGCGGCCGACCTGCCGGAGAAGGTCCGCGAGGCGGCCCTGCGCGAGGTCGGCAAGCTGGAACGGGCCAGCGACGCCTCTCCGGAGGCGGGCTGGATCCGGACCTGGCTGGACACGGTGCTGGAGATGCCGTGGAGCACCCGGACCGAGGACGACACCGACCTGGCGGCGGCCCGTGCGGTGCTCGACGCCGACCACGCCGGCCTGGCCGACGTGAAGGACCGCATCCTGGAGTACCTCGCGGTGCGCAACCGCCGCGCCGAGCGCAACCTCGGCGTGGTCGGCGGGCGCGGTTCCGGCGCGGTGCTCGCCCTCGCCGGCCCGCCCGGCGTCGGCAAGACCAGCCTCGGCGAGTCGGTGGCCCGCGCGCTGGGCCGCAACTTCGTCCGGGTGTCGCTCGGCGGCGTCCGCGACGAGGCCGAGATCCGCGGCCACCGGCGCACCTACGTCGGGGCACTGCCCGGTCGGATCGTCCGCGCACTGCGCGAGGCCGGCTCGATGAATCCGGTGGTGCTCCTCGACGAGGTCGACAAGCTGGCAGTCGGGTACGCCGGTGATCCGGCCGCCGCCCTGCTGGAGGTGCTCGACCCGGCGCAGAACCACACCTTCCGGGACCACTACCTGGAGGTCGACCTCGACCTGTCCGACGTGCTTTTCCTGGCCACCGCCAACGTGGTGGAGAGCATCCCCGGCCCGCTGCTGGACCGGATGGAACTGGTCACCCTGGACGGGTACACCGAGGACGAGAAGGTGGCCATCGCCCGCGACCACCTGCTGCCCCGGCAGCTCCAGCGGGCCGGGCTGACCGCCGAGGAGGTCACCGTGGCCGACGAGGCCCTCGCCCGGATCGCCGGGGAGCACACCCGGGAGGCCGGCGTCCGGCAGCTCGAACGGGCCCTGGCGAAGATCCTGCGCAAGGTCGCCGTCGGCCTGGCCACCGACCCGGCCCCGGTCCGGGTCGACATCGGCAACCTGGCCCGCTACCTGGGCCGGCCGAAGTTCACCCCGGAGTCGGCCGAGCGGACGGCGGTGCCCGGCGTGGCCACCGGCCTGGCCGTCACCGGTGCGGGTGGCGACGTGCTCTTCATCGAGGCCACCAGCATGGAGGGCGAGCCCGGGTTGACCCTGACCGGGCAGCTCGGCGACGTGATGAAGGAGTCCGCCCACATCGCGTGGTCGTACCTGCGCTCCCACGGGAGGCGGTACGGCCTCGACCCGAACGTCCTCGCCGGACACCGGATCCACCTGCACGTCCCGGCGGGCGCGGTGCCCAAGGACGGCCCGAGCGCCGGCATCACCATGGTCACCGCGCTGGCCTCGCTGGTGACCGGCCGACCGGTGCGGCCCGAGTTCGGGATGACCGGTGAGGTGACGCTCTCCGGCCGGGTGCTGCCGATCGGCGGGGTGAAGCAGAAGCTGCTCGCCGCGCACCGGGCCGGCCTCACCGAGGTGATCATCCCGGCCCGCAACGAGCCGGACCTCGACGACCTGCCCACCGAGGTACGCCAGGCATTGACCGTGCACACCCTGGCCGACGTCGCCGACGTGCTCGCCCTGGCGTTGCGCCCGGCCGACATCGACGCGGAGACGCTCGGCGGTCGGCCGGTCGGCGCCGCCTGACGGTCATCCCCGCCGGCTCCCGACGTCCACCGGGCGTCGGGGGCCGCCCGGCCCCGTAGCCTGAACCCGTCCCGTTCCCCGCATCCGCCACCGTACGGTGGCACCCCCGGAGGCGACCGCCCGTGAACGTGTTCCTGTGGATACTGCAGATCCTGCTCGCCGCGCTCTTCGCCGGCGCGGGACTGACCAAGCTGACCCAACCCAAGGAGAAGCTGCGCGACCGGATGAGCTGGGTGGAGAACGTGCCGCCCACCCAGGTCAAGGCGCTCGGCGCGGTCGAGGTGCTGGCCGCGATCGGGCTGATCCTGCCCGGCCTCACCGGCATCGCCACGGTGCTCACCCCGCTGGCCGCCGTCGGGCTGGTGATCGTGATGGCCGGCGCGGTCGTGGTGCACGCCCGGGCCAAGGAGCACCCGGGCACGGCGCTGACCGCGGTGCTGCTGGTCCTGGCGGCGATCGTCGCCTGGGGTCGCTTCGGGCCGTACCCGCTGTGAGGGACCACACCGCGCTGAGCAGACACCCGGTCTGAGGGACCGGTCCGCTCCGCGCAAGCGCGACCGGCCCGCGCCCCCGGTGGGGATGCGGGCCGGTGTCGCGTGGTGGTTCAGTGCCCCTCGCCGCCGCGGTCGCGCCGTACGGTCGCCTTGCGGCCCTTGATGGTGCTGTTGCGCAGGCCCGCGATCACCTCGTCGGCGACGCCCTGCGGCACCTCCACCAGGGAGAACCGGTCGGCGATCTCGATCGAGCCGATGTCCCGGCCGCTGACGTTGGTCTCCCCGGTGATCGCACCGACCAGGTCCTGCGGGCGGACCCCGGCGCGGCGGCCCAGGCCGATGAAGACCTGCGCGGTGCCGCCCGTGCGGGACCGGCCGCCACCGCGCCGCTCCCCACCCCGACCCTCGAACCCCGGTCGGGACTCCCGGGGCGCCCGGACCGCCACCTGTGGGATCTCCTCCTCGTCGTCGGAGCCCGGCAGGGCCGCCTCGTGGGCCAGCTTGACGGCCGCCAGCGCCACCTCCATCAGGTCGAACTCGTCGGACAGCGACTCGACGATCACCCGGAACGGGTCCAGGTCGTCCTCCAGCAGGCTCTCCCGCAGCGCCGCCTGGGTCAGTGCCATCCGTCGGGTCCGCAGGTCGGCCACCGTCGGGATCTTGTCGATGTCGATCCGTTGGCCGGTGACCCGCTCGATGGTCTTGAGCATCCGGTGCTCCCGGGGCTCGGCGAGGGTGATCGCCACCCCCTCCCGACCGGCCCGGCCCACCCGGCCGATCCGGTGCACGTACGACTCAGGAGCCGACGGCACGTCGTAGTTGACCACGTGGGTGAGCTGCTCGACGTCCAGCCCGCGGGCCGCCACGTCGGTGGCCACCAGCAGGTCGGCGGTGCCGGCACGCAGCCGTCCCATCACCCGGTCCCGCTGCTCCTGGCTCATCCCGCCGTGCAGCGCCTCGGCCCGGTAGCCGCGTCCGTTCATCGTCTCGGTGAGCCGGTCCACCTCCTCCCGGCTGCGGCAGAACACGATCGCCGCCGTCGGGGACTCCACGTCCAGCACCCGACCCAACACCGCCGGCTTGTGCGCCCGGGTGACGATGTACGCGCTCTGCCGTACCCGGGGTGCCTCGCCGGCCACCGGCTGCTCGCGCCCGATCTGGATCCGTTCCGGGTCGGTCAGGTGCTTACGGGCCAGTCCGTCGATCCGGGCCGGCATGGTGGCCGAGAAGAGCACCGTCTGGCGCTGGGCGGGCGCGTGCTCCAGGATCGCCTCGATGTCCTCGGCGAAGCCCATGTCGAGCATCTCGTCGGCCTCGTCCAGCACCACCGTGGCCAGCGAACCCAGCCGCAGGGTGCCCCGGGCGATGTGGTCCAGTGCCCGGCCCGGGGTCGCCACCACCACGTCCACGCCCAGGTCCAGGGCGCGGAGCTGGCGGCCGATCGGCTGGCCACCGTAGATGGGCAGCACCCGGGCACCGAGGTCCTTGCCGTATCGGTGGAACGCCTCGGAGACCTGCACCGCCAGCTCCCGGGTGGGCACCAGCACCAGCGACACCGGGTCGCCGCCGCTGCGGTCGTCCGGCATCCGCTGCAACAGCGGCAGGGCGAACGCGGCGGTCTTGCCCGTACCGGTCGCCGCCTGCCCGAGCAGGTCCCGGCCGGCCAGCAGCAGCGGGATGGCCTCCCGTTGGATCGGGGTCGGCTCCTCGTAGCCGAGCGCGGAGAGGGCGCCCAGCAGTTCGGCGCGCAGCCCGAGATCCACGAAGGCGGGCACCGTGTCGGAGTCGCCGGGGGCGGAGAGGTCGGTCGGTGTAGGTGCGGAACTCATGGGGCAAAGTTTTCCATCACCCCGGTCGGGCCGTTCCGCCGACCGGCACAACCGTGCCGGTCGGCACAACCCGTGCCCCCGCCCTGCCTCCCCGCCCGGGTCGGCCCGACCGGCCAGCCCACCGCCGGAGCAGGCCCGCCCGCCGGGATGGCCGTCCCGGTCACCGTCCGCCGGTTAGCCTGGCGGGCGTGCGTACGGTCGAACTGCTCTGCTGCCCGACGCTGGAGGAGACGGTGCGCGCCGCCTGGGGCCGGCTGGCCGGGGCGGGGCTGCCCAGCCTGGCCCGGCACGGCCACCCGACCAACCGGCCGCACCTGACGCTGGCGGCCGTCGAGGCGTTCCCGCCCGGCGCGGTCGACCGGCTCGCCGGGCTCCTCGACGCCGCGCTGCCCCTGCCGGTCCGGCTGGAGCGGGTGACGGTGCTCGACGGCAGCGCCCCGCTGGTCTGGCTGGTCCGGCCCACCGCCGCGTTGACCGCCCTGCACGAGGCGGTCTGGGCGGCGCTCGACGGGGCGGACGGCCACCGGCCCTGGCACGCCCCGGGCCGGTGGGTTCCGCATCTGAGTCTCGCGCTGCGCTTCCGCGATCACGACCGACGGTTGGCCCGTGCGCTTACCGACGGCGACCGGCCCGAGGGCCGGTTCGTGGCGGCGCGCAGCTACGACGGCGACACCCGCACCGTCCATCCGCTGGGCGGCGGCATCCGGACGGCCCGGCTGCCGGGTGACGGCACCTGAACCGTCCCCGTCAGGGCCGGCCTGCACCGGCGACCACTTCCACCCGGACTGATGCTGGTCTATGGTGGTCGGAGCGCTCCCGTCGACGGTCTGTCCGACCGCCCGACAGATCGCCGCTGCGCCGGCCCGGTCGGGTGGTCACTGCCATCACCACCCGGAAGAGGCCCCATGCCCCAGCATCCCCGACGGCGTCCGGTCGCGCTCGCGGCCGCCGCCCTGCTCGCCCTCGGTGGGCTCGCGGCCGTGCCGCAGCTCGCCTCCGCCGCCCCCGACCCCGGCTCACCGGTCAAGGTCAACCAGGTCGCCTATGTCCCGGGGCTGCCCAAGCAGGCCACCGTCGTGAACACCGCGACCGCTCCGCTCGGCTGGACGCTGCGCAACGCCGCCGGCGCCACGGTCGCCTCCGGGCAGACCACGGTACGGGGTGCCGACACGCTCTCCGGCGACTCGGTGCACGTCGCGGACTTCTCCGCCTACGACACCCCGGGCACGGGCTACGTGTTGTCGGTCGGCGGGAGCAGCAGCTACCCGTTCGACATCTCCGCCGACCCGGTGCGCCGGCTGCGTGGCGACTCGCTCGCCTTCTTCTACCACCAGCGCAGCGGCACCCCGATCGACGCCCAGTACGTCGGTGCCCGCTACGCCCGCCCGGCCGGGCACGTCAACGTCGCCCCGAACCGGGGCGACGACAACGTGCCGTGCCGCACCTCCTGCGGTTACACCCTGAACGTGCGCGGTGGCTGGTACGACGCCGGTGACCAGGGCAAGTACGTGGTCAACGGCGGCGTGGCCACCTGGCAGCTACAGAACATCTACGAGCGGACGCTGTACGTCACCGGGGCGGACCGGTCGGCGGTGGCCGACGGCACGCTGGCCATCCCGGAGCGCGCCAACGGTGTGCCGGACGTGCTCGACGAGGCCCGCTGGGAGCTGGAGTTCCTGCTCAAGATGCAGGTGCCGGACGGTCGGAGCAACGCCGGCATGGTGCACCACAAGATCCACGACCAGAACTGGACCGCGCTGCCCACCCGTCCCGAGCTGGACAGCGAGCCCCGGCTGCTCTCCCCGGTGAGCACCGCCGCGACCCTCAACATGGCGGCGGTGGCCGCCCAGGCGTCCCGGCTGTGGAAGCCGTTCGACTCCGCCTTCGCCGCCCGGGCCCTCGTGGCCGCCGAGAAGGCGTACGCGGCGGCGAAGGCCAACCCGAACCGGCTGGCCCCCGCCACGGACAACACCGGCGGCGGCGCGTACGAGGACGCCACCGTCAGCGACGAGTTCTACTGGGCGGCGGCCGAGCTGTACGCGACCACCGGCACGGCCGGCTACCGCACCGACCTGAGCGGCTCCCCGCACGCCCGCGGCGCCAGTTTCACCCGTGGGGCGTACGACTGGGGTTGGACCGCCGGGCTGGGTGACACCACCCTGGCACTCGTGCCGACCGGCCTGCCCACCGGTGACGTGAGCGCGATCCGCTCGGCGATCGTCTCCTTCGCCGACCGGATGCTGGCCCAGACCGCCAACCAGGGCTACCCGGCCCCGGGCAGCGGCGACGGCCGGTACTACTGGGGTTCCAACGGCGCGGTAGCCAACAACGCCAACGTGCTCGCGGTGGCCTTCGACCTGACCGGCACGGCGCGGTACCGCAACGGGGCCTACGCCGCCTACGACTACCTGCTCGGTCGCAACCCGCTGAACCAGTCCTACGTGGCCGGCTACGGGGACAAGCCGGTGCGCAACGTGCACCACCGGTTCTGGGCCAACCAGAACGACGGCTCGCTGCCGATCGCACCGCCCGGTTCGCTCTCCGGCGGCCCGAACAGCGAGTTGCAGGACCCGGTCGTCCAGGCCCAGCTCGGCGGCTGCAAGCCGCAGAAGTGCTTCGTCGACGACATCGGCGCGTATTCGGTCAACGAGGTGGCGATCAACTGGAACTCGGCGTTTGCCTGGCTGGTGCACTGGGCGGCCGAGCAGGCCGGCACCGGCACCACGCCGAACCCGACGCCGACGCCGACGGTGTCCCCGACGGTGACGCCGACCCCGACGCCGACCGGCACGCCCACCGGGCAGCCGACGCCGACCCTGCCGCCGCCGACCACCACGCCCCCGGCGGGCGGCGGGTGCGCGGTGACCTACTCGGCGAACAGTTGGAGCACCGGGTTCACCGGCAGCGTCACGATGACCAACACCGGCACCGCGGCCTGGTCGTCGTGGCGGTTGACCTTCCGGTTCACCGGCAACCAGCAGATCAGCCAGGGCTGGTCGGGCCGGTTCAGCCAGACCGGCAGCGAGGTGACGGTGACCAACGAGAGCTACAACGGCGCGGTCGCCCCGAACGGTTCGGTCAACCTCGGCTTCAACGCCTCCTACAGTGGCGCGAACCCGACCCCGACCGGGTTCGCCGTGAACGGGACGGCCTGCACGGTGCGCTGACCGCCCCCACCGTGGGCCGCCGTGTCGCAACCGGCGGGCGGCCCACGGTGGCCACCGGGCCGATCCGGGGCGTGGTGCCGGCCGGGAAGGTCCACACCCCGCCCCAGGTCCAGTGCCGGCCGTCGCTACTGGAGCCCGCCTCCCGGGATGCACGTCGCCCTTCGAGGGGCATGGGCGGAATGCTGGTTCTCTGCCGGTTCACAGCGTTTACGGTGCTTTCAGGTTCATCCGCACCGTGTCGTACCGGGAGAGGACCGACCATGCGCGTGCCCAGCCGAAGCCCCGGCCCACAGGCCGGCGTGACCCCGCCCGCCCCGGCCCGGCGGACGCCCGTTTCTACGCGCGCCGCCCTCCCGGTCGCCCCCGACCTCGACGCCTACCGGGAGGCGGTGGCGGAGCTGCTGGTCGAGGTCGGCGCGCTGGCCGGCACGGCCGCCACCGCCGCCCGTCAGGTGCTGCTCGACCAGCGGTTGCGCGAACCGGCCATCGCCGACGTGCTCGACGCCACCGAGCAGGGCGTGCTCGGCGCCCGCGAGACGCTGCTGCTGGAGCTGGCCCGCCACCAGCCCGCCGGCCGCACCTCGGCCGCCGACCTGACCGCGCTGGTCCGCAGCTACCTGCTCTCCCGCATCGACCTCATGTGGTGGCGGGACGCCCTGCTCCTGCGCACCGACGAACAGGTCGACACGCACCCCGACCTGATCGACCTGGAGTGGTTGCGCCGACGCGGCCTGCTCGGCTTCCGCTACCGGGAACAACCGGCGGGTCTCCTCGGCCGTGGTGCCCACGCCGTGCGTCGCCGGCTGTTGCCGGAGGCCGCCCCGCCCACCGTCGGGGTGCCGTTCCGGCGGACCCGGCGGGAGATCGTCGCGCTCCTCAACGACCTGGCCCGGGAGTTCGCCCGGTCCGCCCCGGCGGGCACCCCGCCGCTGTGGGTGACCGGCCTGGCCCACAGCGCCGAACACCGGTACCGGTTGCGGCGGCTCGGGTATCCGGCCATGCTCCCCAGCGGGCACTGCCTCGGCTGGGCGGCCGACGTGGAGTTGGCCTGGTACGCCCGGTTCGGCGCGCGCGACGTGCTGGCCGAGATCCTGCTGGCCCGGCAGGCCGCCGGTGAGGTGAACGTCGTCGACGAGGGGACCGTCTGGCACGTCTGCCTGGCCCCCGCCGCCCGGGCCCGGCTGCGCTCGGCGTACGAGGCCGAGATGGGGATCTGAGTCCGGTCCCGGCGACCCGGATGGCTGGCCGCTCGGGCGCCGCAGGCCGGGTGTGCCGTCAGCCGACCACCAGCAGGGCGAGCACCGCGGCCAGCGTGGCGAGTACCGCGACCACCGCGCTGGTGGCCACGAACCGGCCCAGCGGCACGGTCACCCCGGCGGCCCGGCAGCGCTCGTACCACAGCAGGGTGGCAAGCGACGCCCACGGCACCGCCAGCGGGCCGACGTTGGTGCCGATCAGCAGCGCCAGCAGCCGGGTCTCGTCACCGGGTGGGAGCACCGCCTCGCCGGCCAGGTAGGCGGGCAGGTTGTTGACCAGGTTGGCCAGGAACGCGCCGGTGCCGCCGGCCCGCAGTGCCCCCACCGCGCCTCCGGCGTCCCCGAGCAGCACCGACACCAGGTCGTCCAGCCCGTGCCGGCCGAGGGTCTGCACCACCAGGAACAGGCCTGTCACGAAGACCAGCAGCCGCCAGGGCAGCAGCGCCGGCCGTAGGGTCCGCCGGGACCGGACCGCGAAGCCGAGCACCACCAGCCCGGCGGCGACGGCGGCGGCGACGCCGATCTCCACCCCGGCCAGGATGCCGCCGACGAGCAGCAGGCAACCGGCGACCGCCGTGCCGAACAGCAACCGGTCCGCCGGTCGGTACGGCGGGGGTGGGGTGAACCGGTCGGCGTCGCGTCGGCCCCGCCGCCAGTACCAGAACCACAACCCCGCCATGGTCACCATGATCGCCGCGACCTGCGGCAACGCCATCCTGGTCGCGTACGCGAGGGGGGCCAGGTCGATCCGGTCGGCGGCGAGCAGGTTGGTCAGGTTCGACACCGGCAGCAGCAGGCTGGCGGTGTTCGCCAGCCAGACCGTGGTCATCGCCAGCGGGCCCGGGGCGGTGCCCAGCTTGCGGGCCAGCGCGATCATCACCGGGGTGAGCAGGACCGCGGTGGTGTCCAGGTTGAGGGCGATGGTGGTGACCGAGGCGAAGCCGACGCAGAGCAGGAACAGGGCGGCGAAGCTGCCCCGGGCGGCGACCGCCAGCCGGGTGGCCAGCACGTCGAACACCCCGGCGACGGCGGTCAGCTCGGCGAGCACCACCACCGCGCCGAGGAAGAGCAGCAGCGGCAGGATGCGGTGCAGCGTCGCTTCGGCGTCGGCCCGGGGGAGCAGGCCGGTGACCACCGCGCCGACGCCGAGCACGGCCAGCCCGATCGCCACCTGGTCCAGCGGGTGCAGCCGCGGACGACGGGAGCGGTCGGTAGGTACGGGCGGTACGCCGCCGGCAGGTGCCACGGCGCCTGATCCTCGCACAGCCGGCCCGGGGCCGACGCCGGACCGCCCGGACCCGCGACCTGGCGGACCGGGCCGGGGAGTCCGGCCGCTGGCCCCGGGGTGTCCGCCCGCCCCCGACCCGGCGGACCGGGCCGGGGGCGGGCGGCGGAGCTACCAGCTCAGGTAGCCGGCCTGGGTCTGCACGTTCAACTCGGGGACCCGGACCAGATCCGCCGTCCAGGTCCGCCAGTCGCTGAGCTTCAGCACGTCCAGGCCCTTCTGGATGTCGCTGGAGTAGATGTGCCCGTTGTAGTAGTACGTCGACCAGGCGCCACCGGTGGTGAGCTGGGTGTCCGACAACGGCCCCCGCTCCCAGAAGCCGATCTCCTTCGGCCTGGTCGAGTCGGTGAAGTCCCAGACCGAGACCCCGCCCTGATACCACGCCTGCACCAGGACGTCCCGGCCGAGCACCGGGATCAGCGAGCCGTTGTGGGCCACGCAGTTCTCGGTGTCGGCATTGGTCCGGGGGATCTTGTAGTAGCTGCGGAAGACCATCTTCCGGGCGTCACCCCGGCCGGTGACGTCGTAGATGGCGTCCGCGCCACGGTTCGGGCCGACGACCTCGTTGCAGGTGGCCGCGCCGCCGCCGCCGAGCTCGTCGGTGAACACGACCTTGGTGCCGGCGTTGTTGAACGTCGCCGAGTGCCAGAACGCGAAGTTGACCGTGTCCCGGACCCGGTTGATCACCCGTGGTGCCTCGCGGTCGCGGATGTCCAGCAGGACCCCGTCGCCCATGCAGGCGCCGGCGGCAAGGTCCTTGGCCGGGTAGGCGGTGATGTCGTGGCAGCCGGAGGTGGCCGAGGTCTGACCCGGGACGCCCTCGTAGCCGCCGTCCGGGAAGAGGTTCGGGGTGGCCACCACGGCCGCCTCGGTGGGCCTCTTGACCGGGACCTTGACGATCGAGATCGAGTCGTGCGGCGGCTGGCAGTCGGGGTAGTCCGCCCGGGGGCTGTACGACGACACGTACAGGTAGACCGTCCTGGGGTCCTTGCCCGGGACGAGGGTGTGGGTGTGCGAACCGCAGGCGGTCTCCACCGACTTGACGTAACGCGGGTTGGCCTTGTCGCTGATGTCAAAGACCTTGATGCCCTCCCAGGACTCCTTGACCGTCGCCGGTTGCGTCGTGCTGGCGCAGGAGTCGTCGGTGCGTGACGAGTCGGTGGAGAGGAAGAGCAGGTTGCCGTAGACCGAGATGTCGTTCTGTGAGCCGGGGCAGAGCACCTGCGACACGATCTTCGGGGTGCTGGGGCGGCCGATGTCGTAGACGACGAAGCCGTTGTAGTTGCCGACGAAGGCGTAGCGGCCCTGGAAGGCCATGTCGGTGCCGAGCGCGCTCGTGGTGTCGAAGGGGGCCTGCTTGGGCAGGTTGGCGACCTGGCGCAGGTTGGGGCTGCTGGAGATCTCGTCGACGGCGAGGCCCGGGGCCGACGCGGGCGGGACCTCGGTCGCGGTGACCGGCGCGGCGTTGCTCGCCGGGCTGGCGGCGACGCTGGCCACCAGCAGACCGGCGGCGACCACGCTGACGACCTTCAGCTGTCGCGGTCGGGGCAGGAGGAATCTGGTCATCGGCAGAACCCTTCGAAAGGGACGATGCGTGCCAGATACGTTACCGGTCAACGAAGGCAGTCGATGTGACCTGTGTCACATCTAAGTGCGATGGTGGATGGATACTATCGCGACGACCTCGATCGGAGGGGAGTCGCATGACCGGCCGCCGTGGACGGATCCTGCTCGCCGTCACAGTTGCCGTCGCCGTCCTGCTGTCGATCGGGCTGGCTCTGCGCCCCGACGGCCGACCGACGCCGGCAGCCGACCCCATGGCCGCCCCGACGCCTACCCTCCCGGTCGACGCCCCCGGGGTGATCGTGCCCGGCCGGCCGGGGGAGTCCGCCGCCACCCGGCCCGCGCAGGAGGTCCGGGACACCAGCTCACCCCGGTACAACACCCCCGACGTCTGGTTCGTCCGGATGATGATCCCGCACCACCGGCAGGCCCTCCAGATGGCCGAGCTCGCCCCCGATCGGGCCGCCAGCGCACAGGTCAAGGCGATCGCCGCCCGGATTCGCGGTGCGCAGGGGCCGGAGATCGGGCTGCTACGCGGCTGGCTCGACACCCGGGGCCTGGCCGCCGAGGAACCCGGCCACGACCACGGCGGGATGCGCGGCATGCAGTCGCCCGAGGCGATCCGGCAACTCACCGCCGCCCGGGGCGCCGCCTTCGACCGGCTCTTCGTCCAACTCATGACCGCCCACCACGAGGGCGCGGTGACGATGGCGACCGAACTGCTCTCCGCCGGTGCCGACCAGCAGCTCAACGAGTTCGCCAACGCGGTGGCGACCGAACAGACAGTGGAGATCGCCCGGCTGCGCGAGCTGGTCTGACCCCGCCGACCGGCCGGTCCGCCCGAGCGGGGGGCATCGACCCAGGTCGGGGCACTACGCTCGGTCACCGTGAGTCGTACCCTCTTCGGTCGCCCGCTGCGCAGCGTCGCCTTCGACGTCGGCGTCTGCGGCCTGGTGGCGCTCTTCGCCGTGACCGGGGCGGAAGCCCAGCCCGGGGGCTGGCCGGCCGTCCTGGTCGGCCTCGCGATGACGCTGGCCCTGCTGTTCCGCCGGGTGCACCCGGCGCTGGTCGCCGCGGTGGTGGCCGCGCTGGCGCTGACCCAGGTGGTCGCCGGTTGGGGTGTGCTGGCCTACGACATCGCGGTGCTGATCGCCCTCTACAGCGTGGTCAAGTACGCCGACCGGCTGCGCGACGGCGTGCTGGCCGGGGTCGTCGCCGCCATCGGGGTGCTGCTGGCCGCCACGCAGTCCGAGTCCAACCTCGTCTGGTGGGCCACCGCGATCTACTTCGGCCTGGTCACCGGCGGAGTGTGGCTGGCCGCGTTGAACGTGCGCACCCGCCGGCTCTACGTGCTCAGCCTGGAGGAGCGGGCCGTCACCCTGGAGCGGGAGCGGGAGGCGGAGGCCCGTGCGGCGGTGGCCGGCGAGCGGGCCCGGATCGCCCGCGAACTGCACGACGTGGTGGCGCACAGCATGGCGGTGATGATCGTGCAGGCCGATGGGGCCCGCCTGCTGTTCGACCGGGATCCGGAGACCGCCCGGCACGCGGTGAAGGTGGTGGCCGACACCGGTCGGCAGGCCCTGGAGGAGATGCGTCGGCTGGTCGACGTGTTGCGGGAACCGGGCACGCCGGAGGCGACGACCGGCCCTGACGCCACCACCCCCACCACCGACCCGGAACGCCGCCGCGCCACCGTCGGGGAGGTGCCTGCCCTGGTCGGCCGGTTCCGCGACGCCGGCCTGCGGGTCCGGCTCCGCGCCGAGGGCGTGCCGGCGGCGCTGCCACCCGGGCTCGACCTGACTGTCTACCGGGTGGTGCAGGAGGCGCTCACCAACGCCCTCAAGCATGCCGGGGTCGGTGCGGACGTGAAGGTCGTGCTCGGCGTCGACGACGACCTGGTGGTCCGGGTGACCGACGACGGGCGCGGCCGTCCGCCGGTCCGCCCGGCCCCCTCCGGCGGTCATGGCCTGGTCGGGATGCGGGAACGGGTCGGTATCTACGACGGTCGGCTCAGCGCCGGCCCCCGCACCGGTGGCGGGTGGGAGGTCGAGGTACGGCTGCCGCTACCGTCGACCCCGGACCCGGAGGTGATCGCGGTATGACGGTGCGAGTGGTGATCGTGGACGACCAGGCGCTGGTCCGGGCCGGCTTCCGGATGGTGCTCGACTCCCAACCCGACCTGGCGGTCGTCGGTGAGGCGATCGACGGGGCGGACGCGCTACGGGTGCTGGCCCGGGTCGAGGCCGACGTGGTGGTGATGGACCTGCGGATGCCGACCATGGACGGGGTGGAGGCGACCCGCCGGATCTGTGCCGGTTCCGCCGACGGCCGGCCCCGGGTGCTGGTGCTCACCACCTTCGACACCGAGGCGGACGCGTTCGCCGCGCTGCGCGCCGGGGCCAGCGGTTTCCTGCTCAAGAACGTGCCGCCGGAGGACCTGCTGGCGGCCATCCGGGTGGTCGCCGAGGGTGACTCGGTGGTCGCCCCGTCGATCACCCGCCGGCTGCTCGACCGGTTCGCCGACCGGCTCGGCCCGGCCCCCGCCGAGGACCCACGGCTGGCCCAGCTCACCGACCGGGAACGGGAGATCCTGCTGCTTGTCGCCCAGGGGCTGGCCAATGCCGAGATCGCCGCCCGGGTGCACGTCGCCGAGGCGACCGTGAAGACCCACGTCGGCCGGATCCTGGCCAAGCTCCAGCTCCGCGACCGGGTCCAGGTGGTGGTCCTGGCGTACGAGAGCGGCCTGGTCACCCCGGGCGGCTGAGCCGGGTACGACCTGGGTCGTACGGGTCGCCCCGGTCAGGGGCGACCTGCGGCGGAGCCGGTCCGAGCGGCCGGGTGGACGCCGGCCGGTCCGGTGCTGCCTAGCGTCGGAGGAGACCTGCACACGCCGACCGGGAGTCCCCATGTCCGTCCCCACGTCCGTCCATCCCGCTACCGGTTGCCCGGGGCCCGTCCGGTTCGCAGCCGGCTGCTCCGACCCCGTCCGGCCCGCCACGGTCGTGGCCGTCGCCCACCGCCGGCGGTGACCGGGATGCTGCGCCTGACCCTGCGCACGCTGCGCGCCGACGCGCTGCGCCTGCTGCTCTCCTCGGTGGCGATCGTGCTCGGTGTCGCCTTCGTCGCCGGTACGCTGATGCTCACCGACGGCATGCAGGCCGGGGCGTACGAGCGGGCCGCCGCCTTCGACCGGCACACCGACCTCGGTGTCTACGCCGACCGGAGCGCCCTGCCGCCGTCCCTGGTCGACCGGGTGCGCGCGGTCGACGGGGTGGCCGCCGCCGCCGGTGAGCTGACCGCCCTCGCCGGGGTGGTCGGTGCCGACGGCCGTCCGGTGCTCGGCTTCGGGGTGCTCGCCGCGATCCCCACCGAACCGGCGCTGCGCTCGTACGACGTGGTCGCCGGCCGGCTGCCCGACCGCCCCGGCGAGGTGGTCCTCGACGCGCCCACGGTGGCACAGGAGGGTTTTGTCCTCGGCGCCCCGGTCTCCGTCGGCGGGTCCACCGGCCCGGCCCGCCCGTACACCCTGGTCGGCACGGTGGACGTGGCCGACACCACCCGGGACGTCGGTGGCCCGTTCATCGGCCTGGTCGGCCCGGACGCCCTGGCGGCCAGCGGGGAACGGGGCTACGGCCGGATCATGGTGGCCGCCGCGCCGGGCACGTCGGCGCAGACACTGGCCGAACGGGTGGCCGCGGTGGTGGGCGGCGACGCCACGGTGAAGTCACGGCAGCGCATCCTCGACGAGGCAGTCGAGGACGCGGTCCGTGACCTGGACCAGTTCCGGATGGTGCTGCTCACCTTCGCCGGGGTGGCGGTGGTGGTGGCCGGGTTCGTCATCGCCAACACCTTCGCCATCGTGCTCGCCCAGCGGGCCCGGCGGACCGCGTTGCTGCGGCTGGTGGGGGCGGGACGGGGGCAGATCTTCCGGGCCGCTCTCCTGGAGTCGGTGGTGCTCGGCCTGGTCGGCTCGGCCCTCGGGGTGGTGCTCGGCGTCGGCCTGGCCGCCGGAGCGTCGGCCCTGGTGCCGCGCTTCGACCTGCCGGTCTCCGGCGGCTTCACGCTCACCACCCGCACCGTCCTGCTCAGCGTGCTGCTCGGCACGGTGGTCACCGTCGGATCCGCGTTGGTGCCCGCCTGGCAGGGCACCCGGGTACCGCCGGTGGCCGCCCTCACCGACGCTGCCGGACAGCCGGCCCGGAGTGCCGGACGGGTCCGGCTGACCGTCGGCGCGCTGGTCGGGGCCGCCGGCATCGCCGCGCTGGCCGGGGCTGCCGCCGTCGGCCAGATCGTCCTGGTCGCCCTCGGCGGAGTGCTGGCCTTCTTCGGCATCGTGCTGTTCGGCCCGGTGCTGGTGCCGCTGCTGGTGCGGGTGCTCGGCCGGCCGTTGCGCCCCCTGCTGAGGGCCACCGCCGCGCTCGCCGTCGCCAACGCCGCCCGCAACCCGCGCCGGGTCTCCGCGACCGCCACCGCCCTGGTGATCGGCATCGGGCTGGTCTCGGCGTTCGTGGTGGGCGCCGGCAGTGTCAAGGTGGGCGTCGAGCGTGCGGTCGACGCCCAGATCGGCGTCGACTACGTGGTCACCGGCATCGGCAGTGACCTGCCTGCCACACTCGCCGGTGAACTGGCTGCCCGCCCCGAGGTGGGCACGGTGCACGAGCACCGCAGCCGGGTCGTCGACGGCGTCCAGCTGCGGTCGGCCCATCCGGCGCTGGTTCGTCGTACCCTCGCCGGGGTCGACACCGGGGACGTCGCCGACCTGGGGCCGGGGGCGGTGCTGGTGCACCGGGAACTGGCCGCCGCCCGGGGGTGGCGGGTGGGGTCGACGGTCACCGTCGCCGGGCGTCCGTTCCGGGTGGCCGCCGTGGTCACCGCCGACGGCCCGCTGCCGGCCCAGGTCTCCGCCGGGCACGTCGTCGACCTGACCGACGCCGACTTCACCAGGCTCTTCCCGACCGAACGGGGCTCCCTGGCCGAGGTCGAACCGGCCGCCGGGGTATCCGCCGAGCGGGCCCGCGCCGCCGTCGGGGCGGTGGTCGACCGGTATCCGACGGTGAACCTGATGGACCAGGCGGCCTACAAGAAGATGCTCACCGGCACGGTGGACATGCTGCTCGCCTTCGTCACCGCGCTGCTCGGCCTGGCGGTGGTGATCGCCCTGGTCGGTGTCGCGAACACGCTCAGCCTTTCGGTGCTGGAGCGGACCCGGGAGAACGCCGTGCTACGCGCCGTCGGGCTGTCCCGGGGGCGGATGCGCGCGTTGCTGGCCGTGGAGGCGGTGCTGACCGCCCTGGTCGGCGCGCTGCTCGGCACCGCGCTGGGCATCGGCGTCAGCGCCGGGGCGGTGGCCTTCGTGGCCCGGGTCGGTGGGGACTTCACCCTGGTGCTGCCCTGGGGACGGCTCGGGCTGATCCTGGCCGTGGCGGTGCTCGCCGCGTTGGCCGCCTCGGTCCTGCCGGCCCGCCGGGCGTTGGCCCGCCCGGTGGTGGAGGCGCTCGGCGCGGACTGACCCGGTCCGGCCCCGGGGCCGGCCGGCCCGGTGGTGGCACGGGCCGGCCGGCACCCGCTCAGAGCCGTTCCACCATCTCGCCCCGGCACCGGTCCCGGGTGTCGAAGACGTACCGGGCGTGCCGGGTGACCAGGTCGTAGTCGAAGCTGTCGTGGTCGGTCACCAGCACCACCGCGTCGGCCGCCGCGATCTCGCGCGCGGTGAGGTCGACCACCGCCACCCCGCCCGGGATGTGCTGCGGTTCGGCGTACGGCTCCACCGCGTGCACGTCCGCGCCGAGCGCCTGCAACCGTCGGGCCACGTCCACCGCCGGCGAGTCGCGCATGTCGCCGGTGTTCTTCTTGTACGCCAGGCCGAGCAGCAGCAGCCGGGCGCCGTTCACCGGTCGGCCGATCCGGTTCAACCCGGCCATCACCCGCTGGGTCACGTGCTCGGGCATCTGGTGGTTTATGTCGTCGGCCAGCTCGATGAACCGGAACGGTCGGCCCATGGTGCGCTTGACCTGCCAGGACAGGTAGCACGGATCGATCGGCAGGCAGTGCCCGCCGACGCCCGGCCCGGGACGGAACGGCATGAACCCGAACGGCT
Source organism: Micromonospora sp. DSM 43699 (assembly GCF_055517075.1). NCBI lineage: Bacteria > Bacillati > Actinomycetota > Actinomycetes > Micromonosporales > Micromonosporaceae > Micromonospora > Micromonospora sp. DSM 43699. The sequence continues at coordinate 79,397 of NZ_JBTMMT010000012.1, read as the reverse complement.
TGGACGAGGCGGCCTCGATGGCCTGCCAGGCGTCGATACCGAGGTGGTGGGAGGCCATCGCCAGCTCGTTGATCAGCGCGATGTTGACCTGGCGGAAGGTGTTCTCGATCAGCTTGGTCAGCTCCGCGACCCGGGTGGAGTCGACCGGCACGGTCCGCTCGACCAGCTGGCGGTAGAAGCCGTCCACCCGGGCCAGCGACGCCTCGTCCACCCCGGAGACCACCTTCGGGGTGTTCTCCAACCGCCAGGTGGGGTTGCCCGGGTCGATCCGCTCCGGGCTGTAGCCGAGGTGGAAGTCACCGGGGGTGCGCAGGCCGCTCGCCGCCTCGAGCAGCGGCCGGAGCAGGTCCTCGGTGGTCCCCGGATAGGTGGTCGACTCCAGCACCACAGTGCAGCCGCGCCGGACGTACGGGCCGACGGCGGTGCCGGCCTGTTCGACGTAGCTCAGATCGGGGGCGCCATCGCGCAGCGGGGTGGGTACCGTGATCACGCAGATGTCGAAGCCCTCGGCATCCGGGTACTCGGTGCTCGGCCGGTACCGACCGCTGGCCAGGGCGCGGCCGAGCCGGGTAGCCGGAATGTCCTCGACGAAGGACTCACCGGAGGCGAGCCGTTTCACCCGGTCGGCATCGACGTCCAGCCCGACCACGTCCAGCCCGGCCTCGACGGCGCGTATGGCCAGCGGTAGTCCGACGTATCCCTGGCCGATGACGACAAGCTTCTCTGTGTTCAACAGGGCTCCTGTGGCAGATGTATCCCACGAGGGAGCTTAGCTGGCGATATAGCAGATTAGTCCGTTTTGGTGCTGATGGCGTGTCGGGCGTCGGACCGGCTCAGGTGCCGGCCGGCGGCGGATTGTTACCGCCCCCGCCGCCCGTGTCGGCAGTGGTGGGCGGCGGGGGCGCAGGGGTGGACGCCGTGGTGGGCGGCGGGTCGGCGGGAGTGGACGCCGTGGTCGGCGGCGGATTCACCGGGGTGGCCGGCACCGACTTGGTCGGTACCGGCACGGAGGAGCCGTTCGGCGGTGGCGTCGGGCTGACCGACACCGACGGCGACGGCTTCGGATTCTGGTTCTCCGGCCGGTTCGGTCGTTCCGGTTCCTCGGACTCGGTCTCCTCGGTGACCGCCGGCACCTCGGTCTGGTCCGTGGGCGCGACCGCCGGGCCGGTGTTGCGGATGTTCGGCACGCCGTTGTCGAGCGACTTCGTGGCGCCGAGCGCGGCCCCGAGCGCGGTCAACGCCACCAGCACCACTGCCAACGCGCCGACCAGGGACCCTCGGCGGGTGCGCCGCGTTTCGGGGCCGACCACCGTCGTCGGCGTTCCGGGCGGGCCGACGCGTGGGCCGTCCGCCCCGGACGGGGCGCGCAGCGGCGAGGCGACCAGGGCGGTCATGGCGGCGGTGCCGTCACCGGTCGCGGCGCGGGCGGCGGTGGCCATCTCGGCACCGGTGGCGAACCGGTCCGCCGGGTCCTTCGCCAGTGCCCGCGCCACCAGGGCGCGGACCGGTGCCGGAATGTCCGCCGGCAACTCCGGGGGCTCGTCGTCGAGGTGCCGCACGGCCACCTGGAGCGGGTTGTCACCGGTGAACGGTGGTTGTCCGGTCAGGCAGCAGTGCGCCACCGCGCCGAGGGCGTAGATGTCGGTGGCGGCCGAGACCGGCCTACCGGACGCCTGCTCCGGCGCCATGTAGAGGGCGGTTCCCGGCACCGCGTTGGTGCTGGTGATGCTTGTCACATTCGTGGAGCGGGCGACCCCGAAGTCGACGAGCACCACCGTGCCGTCCTCCTGCACCAGCAGGTTGCTCGGCTTGACGTCGCGGTGCACGATGCCGCCCGCATGCGCGGCATGCAGGGCCTGGGCGGCCTGCGCCACGATCGACATCGTCTCGGTCACGTCCAGGTGGCCGGCCGACTCGATCCGCCGGGACAGCGGCTCGCCCTCGACGAACTCCATGACGAGGTAGTCGGCCCTGCTGTCGTCGGCGAGACGGTCCTCGCCGCAGTCGAACACCTGCACGATGCCGGGGTTGCGCAGTGCGGCCATGATCCGCGCCTCGGAGCGGAACCGGGCGATGAAGTCAGGGTCCGAGACGAGTGCCGGCAGCAGCACCTTCACCGCGACCTGGCGGCCCAGCACCAGGTCGGTGGCACGCCACACGTCGCCCATGCCGCCGGTGGCGACACGTTCGTCCAGGCGGTAGCGACCGCTGAGCACGACCTCGGATGACAACACCCCCATACCGTACCCAGGGTCCTCCCGTCCGGCAGACGCCGATATCCCTTCCGGGCATCCGTGGGGCGGTCCGTCCAGGTCCGGGCACCGCCCGCCTGACGAGTGGTGTCCGGTGGGCGACTGACTGTCACCGCCGGTCCCGGTCGACCTGCCGTGCGACGTCGGCCGTTGTCGCAGGGGCGTCCCGAAGGTGATCCGTGTTACGGCGACGCGCCGCCGGCTCGCTTGATCCATCTCACGCCGGCCGCACCGGTGACCGCTTGCCTCCACCGCCGGGCGGCTCCTAGTGTTGGCCCGCCCCGGTGCCCGCGCCGCCGCCACCGTACTCTCGCGGCGGTGTTCAGACGGGTCACCCGGCCTCCGGTGCCGGGGTGTGGAAGGGCCAGCGGGGGGCTGAGGGTGCACGAGAGTAACCGCCGGTCGGGCCGTGGCTGCGACGCGTCGCCCGTCGTCGGTCCGGATCGTGCGGCGGGAACGGTGCGACCATGACCGATGACCTGACCGGGGCGGTCGTAGCGGCGCAGGCCGGAGACGAGGAGTCGTTCCGACTTCTCTACCGCAGCCTCCAGCCGGGTCTGTTGCGCTACCTCACCGCGCTCGTCGGCCCCGACGCCGAGGACGTCGCCTCCGAGACCTGGTTGCAGATCTCCCGCGACCTGGCCCGGTTCACCGGCGGTGAGTTCCGTGCCTGGGCGGTGACGATCGCCCGCAACCGCGCCATGGACCACCTGCGTCGGCAGCGTCGTCGCCCGTCGCTGCCGGTGCCGGTGCAGGCGCTCAACGACCTCGCCGGTGACGCCGACACCGCCGAGCGGGCCGGCGAGACGATCGGCACGGAGTCGGCGCTGGCGCTGATCGCCACCCTGCCACCCCGGGAGGCGGAGGCGGTGCTGCTGCGGGCGGTGATCGGGCTGGACGCCGAGACCGCCGGGCGGGTGCTCGGCCGGCGACCGGGTGCGGTCCGTACGGCCGCACACCGGGGGCTGCGTCGGCTGGCGGCACTGTTGGATCGCGGCGACGCGTCGCAGCCGTCCGACGACGAGCGGGTCGTCCCGCCCCGACCCCGGCCGACGCCACACGCGTCCCGGGCCGAGCCGGCGGACGGCTGACGTGAGGGGAAACTGGATGAACTTCCACCGGCCGGCCCGGTCCGGCCGGACGGTGGACCGGGCCGAGGCCGAGCGGTTGCTCGATCCGACCGGCACCGGCACGCCGTCCACGGACGACCCGCTCGCCCGGCTGCTCGCCGCTGCCGCCGCACCGGCCCGCCCGGACGAACTCGCTGGCGAGCACGAGGCGGTGGCGGCCTTCCGGGCCGCGCGGGCCGCCGCCACCCCCGGGCCCGCAGTGGCCGGCCGGCGGCGACGGCGGCTGACCACCGGCGTGGTGGCCTGGATCGCCGGAGTGGCCGCCACCGCCACCGCCGGGGTGGCCTTCGCCGCCGTCACCCTCGACGACCGACCCCCCGAGCGGACGCCCGGGCCCGGCCCGTCCGCCTCCGAGACCGGGTCTACCCGGCCCACCCCGCACCGGCAGGGCCCGTCCCGGCGGTCCACCGCCGCACCGGGGGGTACCCCCTCGGTCACCGCCGTCCCGCCCGCGACTCCGCACGACGGCAAGCCGGCCGGCAGCGGCAAGTTGGTCGGGCAGTGCCGGGCATACCTGGCCAAGTCGTCCGAGCAGCGGCTGAAGGCGGTGACCCGGCCCGGTTTCGCCGACCTGGTGGCCGCCGCCGGTGGAGCCGACCGGGTGGAGGCGTACTGCCGGGAACTGGTCCCGGGCCACCCCTCGACCGGGCCCGACGATCCCGACGACGACGGGGACGGTGGCCCGAAGGACGATGACCCGGCGGGCCCCGGCCCCGGTGCCGGCAGCGGCCCCGGCGGCGGGGGTACCGGCCCGGGTGCCAGCCGGGGGCCCGGCGCGAAGAACTAGCCGACTGGTCGACGGGGCGACACCGGAGTTTCTTCCATCGGGTCTGCGCGATCGGTCCGTTGGACGGAGGATGGAGGAACGGGGCGGCCAGCCGACGGCCCTGCCCCGCCCGGCCAGTACGGCCGGATCCCAGCGTGGGGAGGAGACCATCTCGTGGTGACGTCGCCGGAGCTGGACCGGTCGACCGTGCTCGGGGAGGTGGCCGGCGCGGCCGGATACCTCGCCCGGATCTGCTTCAAGACCGGGCCACCCACCCTCACCGGCGTCGAACTGGAATGGACAGTCCACGACGCCGCCGATCCCGCCCGGCCACTGGACCGGGCGCGGCTACGGACGGCACTCGGGCCGCACAGCCCACCCACCCTGGACGACACCAGCCCGGCCCGCCCCCTGCGGCACGGCAGCACCGTGACCGTCGAGCCGGGCGGCCAGGTGGAGGTGTCCACCGCGCCGCGAACCTCGGTCGCCGCGCTGGTCTCGGCGACCCAGGCCGACATCGACGAACTCGACGCCCTGCTCGCCCGCGCCGGCCTGGTGCTCGGGCGGACGGGCATCGACCCGTGGCGGGCCCCGCGAGCGGTGGTCGACACCCCGCGCTACCGCGCCATGCGCTGCGTCTTCGACCGCCGTGGCCCGGCCGGGCGGACCATGATGTACAGCACCGCAGGCCTCCAGGTCTGCCTCGACATCGGTGAGCCGGCCGGGCTGCCCGACCGCTGGGCGGCGGTGCACGCGATGGGGCCACCGCTGGTGGCGGCCTTCGCCACGGCCGACCGGCACGCCGGCCGGCGTACCGGCTTGGCGTCCGCCCGGATGGCCGCCTGGATGGACATCGACCCGACCCGCACCGGCCCGGTCTGGTCGGCACACCACCCGGACCGGGACCCGGTCGCCGCCTGGACCGAGTACGTCCTCGCCGCGCCGCTGCTCTGCCTACGGCACGACGGCCCGGACTGGACGCCACCGCCGGGGATCACCTTCGCCGACTGGATAGCCGGGGCGCTGCCGTTCCCACCCACCACCGACGACCTGGAATACCACGTCAGCACGCTCTTCCCGCCGGTCCGCCCGCGCGGCTACCTGGAGGTCCGCTACCTCGACACCCAGCCCGGCCGGGACTGGACCGTCCCGCTGGCCGTGCTGGCCGCGCTGCTGCACGACGAGCGGACGGTCCGGGCGGCCCGGACCATCGCCACGCCGGTGGCCGACCGCTGGCACACCGCCGCCCGGCAGGGCCTGGCCGACCCGTCACTGGCCACGGCCGCCGCTGCCCTGCTCGACCTGGCCCGGCAGACGTTGCCGGTCCTGGACCTGCCGACCGAGACCCACGACGAGATCGACCGCAGGATCCGGCGACGGATCGCCACCGCGGAGAGGGGGAACCGGTGACCACCACCGAAGAACCGGGCACCGAGGCCGAACCACTGCGCAGCCGGATCGCCGCCGAACTGGCCCGGACCCGGGCCCGCACCGACGCGCTCACCACCGCCGTCGACGACGACGACCTGGTCCGGCAGCACTCGACGCTGATGTCCCCCCTGGTCTGGGACCTCGCCCACGTGGGCAACCAGGAGGAACTCTGGCTGGTCCGTGACGTCGGCGGCCGGGCGCCCGTCCGGCAGGACATCGACGACCTGTACGACGCCTTCAAGCAGCCCCGCAAGGACCGGCCCGCGTTGCCGCTGCTGCCACCGGCCGAGGCGCGGGCGTACGTGGCGACCGTCCGCGACAAGGTCCACGACCTGCTCGACGGGATTCGGTTCACCGACCGGGCGCTGGTCGCCGACGGGTTCGTCTTCGGCATGATCGTGCAGCACGAGCAGCAGCACGACGAGACCATGCTCGCCACCCACCAGCTACGGTCCGGCCCACCGGTGCTCGACGCGCCCCCGCCACCGGAGCCCCGGGCGCGGGTCGCCGGCGAGGTGCTGGTGCCGGCGGGAGCGTTCACCATGGGCACCTCGACCGACCCGTGGGCGCTGGACAACGAACGGCCGGCGCACACCGTCGACCTGCCCGCGTACGTCATCGACGCCGCGCCGGTGACCAACGGCGCGTACCGGGAGTTCCTCGCCGACGGCGGGTACGACGACCCGCGCTGGTGGAGCGCGGCCGGCTGGCGACACCGCACCGAGGCCGGGCTGACCGCGCCGATGCACTGGCGACGAGACGGCGACAGCTGGGCCTGTCAGCGGTTCGGGCGGTGGTCACCGGTACGCGACGACGAGCCGGTGGTGCACGTCTGCTGGCACGAGGCGCAGGCGTACGCGACGTGGGCCGGCAAGCGGCTGCCCACCGAGGCCGAGTGGGAGAAGGCGGCCCGCTGGGATCCGGCGACCGGCCGCTCCCGGCGTTGGCCGTGGGGCGACGAGGAGCCGACCGCCGAGCACGCCAACCTGGGGCAGCGGCACCTGTGGCCGGCGCCGGTCGGTGCCTACCCGGCAGGTGCCTCGCCGCTCGGTGTGCACCAGTTGATCGGCGACGTCTGGGAGTGGACGGCCAGCCCCTTCCACGGCCATCCCGGATTCGCGGTGTTCCCCTATCGGGAGTATTCGGAGGTGTTCTTCGGCGGCGACTACCGGGTGCTGCGCGGTGGCTCGTTCGGCACCGACCGGTCGGCCTGCCGGGGCACCTTCCGCAACTGGGACCACCCGATCCGGCGGCAGATCTTCAGCGGCTTCCGCTGTGCCCGTGACGCCCGGCCCGAGGAGGTCCACGGGTGATCGGCGGCGTCGCCTGATGTGCCGGCACCTGGCGTACCTCGGCCCCCCGGTGACCCTGCGGACGCTGCTGTACGACCCGCCGCATTCGCTGGTGCGGCAGTCCTGGGCGCCGCGGGACATGCGCGGCGGCGGGACGGTCAACGCGGACGGCTTCGGCGTCGGCTGGTATCCCGGCACCGGGAGCCCGGTGCGGTACCGGCGGGCCGGGCCGATCTGGTCCGATCCGGCCCTGCCCGAGCTGGCCGGGGTGACCCTCTCCGGCGCGGTGCTGGCGGCGGTGCGCTCCGCGACGGTCGGCATGCCGGTGCAGGAGAGCGCCGCCGCGCCCTTCGCCGAGGGGCGGTGGCTGTTCAGCCACAACGGGGTGGTGCGCGGCTGGCCGGACTCGATCCTCGCGCTGGCCGGCGGGCTGCCGGTGCGGGACCTGGTCACCCTCGACGCGCCGACCGACTCGGCATTGCTGTGGGCACTGGTGCGGCACCGGTTGCGGGCCGGCGCGTCAGTGACGGAGGCGGTCACCGCGACGGTGCGGGAGGTCGCCGCCGTGGCCCCGGGATCACGGTTGAACCTGCTGCTCACCGACGGGGTGTCGGTGGTGGCGAGCGTGTGGGACCACGCGTTGTCGGTGCGCGTCACCGGCGACGCGGTGCTGTTGGCCTCCGAGCCGGTGGACGACACACCCGACTGGCAGCAGGTGCCCGACCGGCAGTGGGTGCGGGCGGGGCCGGGCGGGGTGCACCTCGGCGAGCTGGGGTGACCGTGCGGAACTGGACGATTGTGGTGCAGGAGAGGACATCTGATGAGCGCGGAACCGCTGGAGATCTATCTGGAGGAGCGGGACCTCGACCGGGCCCTGCGGTCCGATGTGCGGACCGGCCTGGCCGCCGACCCGAAGTGGCTGCCACCGAAGTGGTTCTACGACGCCCGGGGCAGCGAGTTGTTCGAGGAGATCACCCGGATGCCGGAGTACTACCCGACCCGGGCGGAACGGGCGGTGCTCGCCGAGCGGGCGGCCGAGGTGGCCGGGTCGACCGGGGCGAAGACGCTGATCGAGCTGGGCTCGGGTTCGTCGGAGAAGACCCGGCTGCTGCTGGACGCGTTCACCCGGCACGGCGGGCTGGGCACCTTCGTGCCGCTGGACGTGTCGGTGAGCGCGCTGCGGCAGTCCACCGCGCAGATCGCCACCGACTACCCGGCGCTGCGGGTACGCGGCATCGTCGGTGACTTCACCCGTCACCTGGACCGGCTGCCGACCGGTGGCGGGCGGCTGGTGGTCTTCCTGGGCGGCACCATCGGCAATCTGCTGCCGGCCGAGCGGGCCGGCTTCCTGGCCGCCATGCGGGCGGCCCTGGAGCCGGGCGATCACCTGCTGATCGGCACCGACCTGGTCAAGGACCCGGCGGTGATCGTGCCGGCCTACGACGACGCGGCCGGGGTGACCGCCGAGTTCAACCGCAACGTGCTCCGGGTGATCAACCGGGAGTTGGACGCCGACTTCGATCCGGACGCGTTCGCCCATGTGGCCCGCTGGGACCCCGAACAGGAGTGGATCGAGATGCGGCTGCGGGCCCGCCGGCCCATGCGGGCACGGGTCGGTGCGCTCGACCTGACTGTCGACTTCGCCGCCGACGAGGAGCTGCGCACGGAGGTGTCGGCGAAGTTCCGGCCAGCGGGAATCGCGGCGGAGCTGACGGCGGCCGGCTTCCGTCCGGCGCAGTTCTGGACCGACCCGGACGGCCTGTTCGGGGTGACGCTGGCCCAGGCGGCCTGACCCGCGCCGGCTGTTCCGGGTGACGCCCGTCCGGAGCAGCCCGGCCCGCGCCGCCGACGGAGGGTCCGGGTGACGAGGTGCACCCGGACACCCCGGCGGGCGGGACGGTCGGCTAGGCTGGCGGACGCGAAGGGGAGTAGCCCCCAATGTCGTGGTCGACATACTGGTGTGCACCGCACCCGGCCACGCGGCCCCACCTCACGGTGAGGCGGGCGAGACCTTCGACTCAGGCTGTCACAGCCGGGTCGAGGGCGCCCCATACCTCCTCCCGGCCTGATCGGGAAGGTTCTCATGGACGGTTTCCTCGTCGCGCTGGTGGTCAGCTTCGGCGTCATCTTCGTCGCCGAGCTGGGGGACAAATCCCAGCTCATGGCGCTCACGTTCGCCACCCGGTTCAAGACCGTACCGGTGCTGATCGGCATCACCGTCGCCACCGCGATCGTGCACCTGGCGTCGGTGGCCATCGGGGTCGGCCTGAACGCCGCGTTGCCCACCGAATGGATCTCCCTGGTCGCCGGCCTGGCGTTCCTCGGCTTCGGCGCCTGGACGCTGCGCGGGGACAAGCTCACCGAGGAGGAGAAGCGCAAGGCGGAGAAGACCGGCAAGTCCGCCGTCTTCGCCGTCGGTGTCGCGTTCTTCCTGGCCGAGCTGGGCGACAAGACGATGCTCGCCACCATCACCCTGGCCACCAAGTACGGCTGGTTCGGCACCTGGCTCGGCTCGACCCTCGGCATGGTGGCCGCCGACGCCCTGGCCATCCTGGTCGGCCGGATGCTCGGCCGCCATCTGCCGGAGCGGACCATCCGGTACGGCGCGGCGGTGCTCTTCGCCATCTGCGGCCTGTGGCTGATCCTGGAGGCGGTGCGGGAGCTGTCCTGACGGCCGACTAGCTGATCCGGGGGCGGGTAACGCCTCCCGGTGAGGGCGGACGAGTTGCTGCGCCACGGCGACATGGTCGTGGTGGGGGTGGTGGAGACCCTCGGCGCGACGGTCATCGTCGTCGGTGCGCTCTGGGCGGCGCTGCGGTTCGTGGTCGAGGGGCTGCGACACCGCAGCGCCGCCGTGTTCACCCCGATCCGACTCTCCCTCGGCCGGTTCCTCACCCTCGGCCTGGAGTTCCAGTTGGCGGCGGACATCCTGCGTACCGCGGTGTCGCCGAGCTTCGCCCAGCTCGGTCAGTTGGCCGCGATCGCCACCATCCGGACCGCGCTGAACATCGTCCTCCGCCGGGAGATCGCCCAGGAGCAGCGGCAGGTGCGCGCCGACGCGGACGCCGGTGGTCGAGCACCCCCGGGCCCGCCGACCGGGGGCGGGCGCGGCGGGCCGCCCGGATGAGCGGCGTCGCGGTCCTCCTCGCCACAGTGGTGAGCGCGCTCGCCCTCGGTGTCGGTGGTGTGGTGCTGCTGACCGTCCGGTCCTGGCGGACCGCCCTGCGGGTGCTGCTCGAACTGCTGGTCGCCGCCGGTCTGCTCCGGCTGCTGGGCGGGCGGAGCTGGCCGGCGCTGGCGACGGCGGCGGCGATCATCGCGCTGCGCCGGCTGCTCTGGGCCGGCCTGGGCCCGCCGTCATCCCCGCCACCACCGACCACCGACCCGTCGCTGACTACCGACCCCCGGGGGTGGGTAAGCCGATCACACCCCGACCGGGGGTCAGCAGGGCACGAACCGGATGTGACGGGAAGGATTCCCCTATGAGCCGGCACGACGAGCCGAACGAGTACGCCTTCGCGGGCGGGGCCACCGCCCCGCAGCCCCCGGCGGGCGGTCGCCCCGACGAACAGGACCTGGCCGAGGTGGTCGCGGTGCCGGGCGACGACCTGACCGAGCCGGTCGCCGAGGCGCTGGAGGAGACCGAGCCGGACGAGCGGGACCGCCCGGCGCACCGACGTCGCTGACCGACCACCACCGTCCGCCCGGTGGCCCCACCTGCGGGACGGCACCGGGCGGACGGTGGGCTCAGGCGGACGGTGGGCTCAGGCGGACGGTGGGCTCAGGCGGACGGTGGGCTCAGCGGGGTGAGGGCAGGGACGAGAGCCGGGCGGAGTCGCCGAGCCGGGCGAGGTCGTCGTCGCAGCACGCCGCCAACCGCTTGATCAACTCGTCCGGGTCGCCGTACGGGTCGAGTCCGGCCAGCTCCGCGGGGGCCAGCGCGGGCACCCGTACGTGGGAGATGAGCGGGTGCAGCGGACGGCTGTCGATCTCGTCGACGCCGAACAGGTCCTCGTGCAACTTCTCCCCGGGGCGCAGACCGGTGTAGACGATCTCGGGTGATGGGGACGCCTCGGCGGCCAACCGCTGGGCCACCTCGGCGATGCGGACCGGCTCGCCCATGTCCAGCACCAACGCCTCGCCGCCCCGGCCCAGCACGGCGGCCTGGAGCACCAGGTGCACCGCCTCCTGCACGGTCATGAAGTACCGGGTCACGTCCGGGTGGGTCACGGTGATCGGGAGTCCGGCCCGGACCTGGGCCTGGAAGGCGGTGAGCACCGAACCGCGGCTGCTGAGCACGTTACCGAAGCGGACGCTGAGGAACGCCGCGCCGTACCGGTCGGCGTAGTGCGCCATCAGCCGCTCGGTGATCCGCTTCGAGTAGCCGAGCACGCTGATCGGGTTGGCCGCCTTGTCGGTGGAGATGTTCACGAACTCGGCGACGTCGCGGCATGCCTCCAGCACGTTCAGGGTGCCCTGGACGTTGGTCTTGACCGCCTCGCCCGGATGCCGTTGCAGCAGTGTGAGGTGCTTGAGGGCGGCGGCGTGGAAGACGATGTCGGGCCGTCGGTCGGCGATCACCCGGGCGATGCCGTCACCGTCGCGGATGTCGGCGAGGATCAGCTCCGGCCCGTCCAGCAGCGCCCGGCCGTGCAGGGACATCTGCAGCGCGTGCAGCGCGGACTCGTCCCGGTCCAGCATCATCAGCTCACCGGGGTCACAGCGGGCGATCTGCCGGCACAGCTCCGAGCCGATCGAGCCACCGGCCCCGGTGACCAGGACCCGGCGTCCGGCCAGTCCGTTGCGCTCCACGGTCAGTTCGGCCACCCGTTGGGCCCGGCCGAGCAGGTCGGTGAGTTGCAGGTCGCGTACGGCGTCGGCGGTGACCGGGCGGTCCAGCAGTTCCCGTACGGGCGGTAGGACCTTGAACGCGGCGCCGGCCTGCAGGGTGCGACTGCGGACGTCGCGCATCAACGCCGCGTCCGAGCCGTTGATCGAGAAGATCACCGTGCCGGCCCGGGTGTCCCGGACCGCCTGGACCAACTGTTTCCGGCCGCCGAGCACGCGGAGCCCGGCCATCCGCAGCCCCTGTTTGTCGGGGTCGTCGTCGAGCAGTCCCACCGGCAGGTACCCGCTGGTCGGGTCGCCGAGCAGCACCCGGGCCAGGCGTTCGCTGGCCGCGTCGACCCCGTAGATGAGGGTCCGGTCGGCCGAGCGGGCCGGTCGGGCGTCCCGGTCGCGTCGCCACCGGTAGGTGACCCGGCCGGCCCCCATCATCAGCAGCGCGACGGCGGCACCGAGGACCGGCACGCTGGCCGGGATCGGTCGTTCGGTCATCGGTAGCAGCGCGGCCAGCGCCACGGCGGCGGCCAGCACCACCGTCCCACCCAGGTCGCGGGCCTCGCCGACGCTGCCGACCGGATGCCGGCCACGGGCGGTGAACCGTACCTGTTCGAACGCCGCGTGGATGACCGCGCACACGCCGGCAGCCCCGAGGGTGAGCGCGCACTGCCGGGGCGTGATGCCGAACTCGTAGCGGGCCCAGGAGGCGATCAGGAAGCCCGCGCACCAGGAAGCGGTGTCGAGCGTTAGCAAGGAGAGGGCCTTCGCGCGTCGGGTGACCCAATCGCGCCGCTGGATGGGGTCGTCGTCGGGCAGGGGGTCTACGTGGTTCATTGGCGTCCTCTGCGTTTTGTTTCGTTATTGCGAGGATTCGGCACTGTGGAGAGGTTTGCATCGTATACGTTGTTTTTACTGCCTAACGGGCTACTTGGTGGGTTTAGATACTCTCATGCGCTTATAGGAACCTAGGGAGACTTCGTGCTTTTTCACCAGCTGGTCGTTCCGCCGGAACGGAGGGTGTGATGGACGTCCGCACCTGCCTGCGCCTGGTCCGCCGACACTGGTGGATCGTCCTGGTCACGCTGATGCTCACGGTCGGCTCGGCGGCGTTGGTCACGGTCCGTACGGCACCCCGCTACGTGGCCTCGGTGACCTTCTTCGTCACCGCCCCCAACCAGGGCGTCAGCAACGCCTACCAAGGCGAACTCTTCCTCCAGCAGCGCGTGAAGTCCTACGCCGACCTGCTGCGCAGTGACCGCCTGGCGCAGGCCATGGTCGCTGAGACCTCCCTCGGCCTGACCGCCGACGACGTCCAGCGGCTGGTCGCCACCTCGACCGAACCGGGCACCGTGCTGCTCCGCGCCACCGTCACCGACACCGACCAGGCCCGGGCCATGAAGGTCACCGAGGCCCTGTCGGCGAAGTTCGTCGAGCTGGTCAAGAAGATCGAGACCACCTCGGACGGCAAGGCCGGGCCCACCCGGATCGAGGTGGTCGGTGGCCCCCGGGTCAGTGCCAGCCCGGTCTCCCCGCAGCCCAATCGCAATCTCGCCCTCGGGGTCCTGGTCGGACTCCTGCTCGGCGTGGCGCTCGCCGTGCTGCGGGGCATGGTCGACGTGCGGCTGCGCGACGCCGCCGGCCTGCAACGGGCCACCGGTAGCCCGCTGCTCGGCGACATCCCCTTCGATCCGGGTGCCAAGGCGGCGCCGTTGATCGTCGGAGAGGCGGCGACCTCTGCCCGCGCGGAGGCGGTCCGGAAGTTGCGGACCAACCTGCGTTTCGTGGACGTGCACGAGCCCGCCCGGGTGATCGCGGTGACCAGCGCGTTGCAGGGGGAGGGGAAGACGACCCTGTCCTGCAACCTGGCGATCGCGCTGGCCGAGGCGGGTTGGCGGGTGTTGCTGGTCGACGCCGACCTGCGTCGCCCGAAGATCGCCGACTACCTCGGGGTCGACGGCGGCGTGGGCCTCACCGACGTGCTCGTCGGCGACGTCCAGGTCGGCGACGTGGTGCAGCGCTGGGGCGACAAGTCGCTGCTGGTGCTGCCCAGCGGGTCGACCCCGCCGAACCCCAGCGAACTGCTGGGCTCGAAGGCGATGGCGGACCTGCTGCTCGCACTCCGCGAGTCCGCCGACATCGTGGTGATCGACACCGCGCCACTGCTGGCCGTCACCGACGGCGTGGTGGTCGCCGTGCAGGCCGACGGCGCGTTGCTGGTCACCCAGCAGGGGCGCACCTCACGCGCCCAGGCCGCCGCGGCGGCCCGCTCGCTGCACTCCGTGTCGGTGCGGCTGCTCGGTTGCGTGCTCAACATGGCCAAGGTGGCCCGCGCGGACGCCTACCAGTACGAGGCGTACCGGATCGCCACCACTGCGGGGCCGTCGGTCCCGGCCGACCGCGCCACCGCCGCCCAGCGCGGCGACCAGGGGCTGCCCCCCGTCGGCGACCGTACGCAGGAACTCACCCGGCTGCCACTATGAGCGCAGCTCCGGGTCCGGCCGTGCCGCCCTCGGGCGGGCCGGCGACGGCAGCACGCGGATCCTCCGCGTCGGGGGCGGCGGTTCGCCGCCGCCCCCCGGCGCGGGCCGACGATCGCGTGCGCGGGCCGGCCGGCGGACGACCCGGCGTCGGCGGTACGCGCAGGATGCGGCGCGGTTCCCGCCCGGCATTGGTGGGGACGACGTCGGGCGGGGGAGCGCGACGATGAAGGTCGGGATCCTGTCGTACCACTTCCCGCCGGAACCGGCGTTCATCCCCGGCAGCCTCGCCGAGGAGCTGGCCCGGCGCGGACACGAGGTGCGGGTGCTGACCGGCTTTCCGGACTATCCCGGTGGCCAGGTCTATCCGGGCTGGCGGCAGCGTTGGCGGCACCTGACCCACAGCGAGCGGTTGACGGTGCGCCGGGTGCCCCGCTATGCCGGCGGGGACGCCTCGCCCGCCGCCCGGATGGCCGGCTATCTCTCCTTCGCCGGCAGTGCCGCGCTGGCGGGCCGGCGCTACCTGGCCGACGTCGACGTGCTGTACGTCTTCCAGTTCCCCGCGACCACCTTCGCCACCGCCGGGTTGCTGCGGCTGCTCGGCCGGGTGCCCACCGTCCTGCACGTGCAGGATCTCTGGACCGGGGAGGTCGCTCCGGGGGAGGCCGCGCCGGACCGGCCCGGCCGGATCGCCAGCACCATGCGACGGGTGCTGCGCGAGGCCGACGCGGTGGCGGTGACCGCCCCGTCCATGCGGGACCTGGTGGTCGCCGGCGGGGTGGCCGAGGCGCGGGTGCGCACGGTGCTCAACTGGACCGACGAGCGGATCTTCCAACCGGTGCGCCCTGGCCGGGAAGCCTGGGCGCTGGTGCGCCGGGACGCCCGCTGCGTGGTCATGCACGCCGGCACGATCGGCGTACGCCAGGGCCTGGAGACCGCGGTACGGGCGGCGGCGGCGCTCGACGACCGGATGGATCTGGTGCTGGTCGGCTCCGGGGCGCAGGAACGGCGGGTCCGGGGGCTCGCCACCGAGCTGGGTGCCGACAACGTCCGCTTCCTCGCGCGGCGGTCGCCGCTGGACATGCCCGAGCTGTACGCCGCCGCCGACTACCAGCTGGTGACCCTGCGCGACCTTCCCGAGCTGCACGGGACGGTGCCGAGCAAGGTGCAGTCCGCGCTGGCCTGCGCCGCCCCGATGGTGGCCTCCGCCGGCGGCGACACCGCGGCCCTGGTGGAGCGGGCCCGGGCCGGGCTCTCCTGTCCGCCCGAGGACTGGGCCGCGCTGGCCGACCGGTTCTGGCTGGCCACCACGATCCCGCCGCCGGCACGGGCCGAGATGGGTCGGCGAGGACGGGAGACGTACCTGCGGGAGATGTCGCTGCGGGCCGGGGTGGACCGGATCGAGGCGCTGCTGGGGGAGATCGCGGCTGGCCGCTGACGAGTGGGTGCCCGCGCACTGACTCCTTAAAAGGCCATAATGAGATCAGAGTGCCGTCAATCATGCTACAAAACCCACTAATGGTCATATCGCCCGAGGCGAGAGCGGAGTACGGCGTGGCGGAGAGCGGTGGATCGCGCAGCGGCCGACGAAGACTGCGGCGGCGGACCCGGCGGCGAATCCGGCGGGCCCTGTTGATCGGGTTGGTCGTCGGTGCGGTGCTGTTCGGCGCGGTCGGCTGGGTGGGGTTCCGCGGTTGGCAGGCGCATGCCCACCTGGTCAACGCGGCCGGGCTCGCCCGGGAGCTGAGCACCCAGGTGCTCGGCGGTGACCTCGACCGTGCCCAGCGCACGCTGGCGGCGTTGCAGGAACAGGCCGGTGCGGCCCGGACCGCCACCAGTGATCCCGGTTGGGGGCTCGCCCGCCACGCCCCGTACGCCGGCGACGACGTGGCGGCCGTACGCACCATCGCGGTGGCCATCGACGACCTGGCCCGACAGGCGTTCCCGGCGTTGCTGCGCACCGACCTGACCACGCTGGTGCCGACCGAGGGGCGGCTGGACCTGGCCCGGTTGCGGGCCGCCTCGGCGGACCTGACCGCGGCGGACGCCGCCGTCCGCAGGTCCCGGGCCGGCCTCGACGCGGTGCCCGCCGACGACCTGGTCAGTCAGCTCGGCACGGCGTTGGCGGAGCTGCGTACGGAGATCGACCGGCTGGCCGGACTGACCGGGGCGGCCGACCGGGGCGCCCGGGTGCTGCCCGCCCTGCTCGGGGCGGACGGGCCGCGCAGTTACCTGCTGCTGTCGCAGAACCTCGCCGAACTGCGCGCCACCGGTGGCATGTTCGGCGCGTACGCGGTGATCCACGCCGACGACGGGCGGATCCGGATGCGCGAGCAGGGCACCAGCGCCCAGTTCGGCCGCTTCACCCCGGCGCTGCGGGTGGACGACGAGGTGCGCCGGATCTACACCGACCTGCCGGGCATCTATCCGGCCGACGTCAACCTCACGCCGAACTTCCCGACCGCGGCGAAGCTCTACCGGGAGATGTACCGACGGCACAGCGGCGTGACCGTCGACGGGGTCCTGACGGTCGACCCGGTGATGCTGTCCTATCTGCTCCAGGCCACCGGGCCGGTGCCGGTGCCGGGCGACGCCACCCTGGTCAGCAGCCAGGTGGTGCGCACCCTGCTCAGCGACGCCTACCAGGGGCGGGACGACAACGGGCAGGACGCCTTCTTCGCCGCGTCCGCGTCCGCCGTCTTCGACGCCTTCCTCACGAAGAAGGTCAACCCAAGAGTGCTTTTGTCGGCTTTAGACCGCTCCATCACGGAAAGGCGGATACTGTTCTGGAGTGCCCGATCCACGGAACAGCGGACGTTCGCCGACACCCGGCTCGCCGGTGCGCTCCCTGAACAGGAGTCCGCACCGACCGTCGGGGTCTTCCTCAACGACGGCAGCGGCGCCAAGCTCGGCTACTACCTGCGGCCGACGGCGGCCCTCACCGTCGGCGACTGCGCCGACGAGGGGCGGCGGCAGCTCCGGCTGCGGTTCACCCTGCACTCCTCGGCCCCCGACTCGGGTCTCACCAAGTCGGTGCTCGGCCTCGGCAAGGCGGGCGATCCGTACACCGCCCGGACCCTGATCTCCATCTACAGCCCGGCCGGCGGGACGGTGCTCGGTGCCCGGCTGGACGGGAAACCGACCCCGCTGGGCAGCGGGATCGAGCGTCGTCGGCAGGTCGTCATCGCCACCGTCGACGTCGCCCCCGGTGCCACCCGAACCCTCGACGTGGACCTGCTGACCGGCAGGAACACCACCGGCACCCCCGAACTCTGGCACACACCGACCGCCACCCCATGGACCACCCAAGTAGTTCCCGCACCTAGCTGCAAACAGTAGGAGGAGACCATCATGCGGCTATCCCGCATTCTCACGGCGCTGACGGTCGGTCTGGCCATCGTGGCCGTGCCGACCGCCGCGGGGGCTGCTCAGCCGCAGCCACCCGCCACCACCAGCACCCCGCAGCCGCCACCGGACTATCCACCCACCACGCCGTCGCTGACGGCCAACCCGACGACGATCGTCATCGGCGAGACGGTGGTCCTCACCGGCACCGGCTTCGGACCGAACGAGATCGTCGACATCGACGTCACCGTGGCGCCCCTCGCCGCGGCCGTTCCGGGGCAGGCGCCGGCCCGGCGCAGCGACGGCACCACCGTCGCCATGGTGAAGGTCGACTATTCGCAGCCGCAGCCCGCGCCGCGGCACTTCACGGCGCAGACCGACGCGAACGGTAACTTCACCGTGAGCTACCGGCCGAGCGACATCGGGCGGCTCACCTTCACCGCGACCGGGCGCACCTCGGGCCGTACGGCCAGCACGACGATCACAGTGCTGCCGAAGAAGAAGCCGCACCCGCACCTGCCGGTGACCGGTGACAACCTGGGCACGCCGCTGAAGGTCGGCGGCGGGCTGGTCGGCGCCGGTGTGGTGCTGATGCTCACCGCCTTCGGCTGGCGGCGTCGCCACCGGTTCGGCATGACCCGCTGATCCGGATCACACCGGTACGCACAGGTGCCCGTCGGACCATCGGTCCGGCGGGCACCTGCCGTGCGCCCAGGCCGGTGGGTGCCCGCCGTCGGCGGGCCGCAGTGGTCCGGTCGGTCACACCAACCCGTGCGCCAGCATCGCCTCGGCCACCCGGCGGAAGCCGTTGATGTTCGCCCCCGCCACGTAGTCGCCCGGTAGGCCGTACTCCTCGGCGGTGGACCAGCAGCGGGCGTGGATGTCCCGCATCGTCTCCCGCAGCCGCTGCTCCGAATGGGCGAACGTCCACGAGTCCCGGCTGGCGTTCTGCTGCATCTCCAACGCGCTCACCGCCACCCCACCGGCGTTGGCCGCCTTGCCCGGCGCGAACTTCACCCCGGCCCTGCCGAGGATGCGGACCGCCTCCGGGGTGGTCGGCATGTTCGCCCCCTCGACCACCGCGACACAGCCGCCGGCGACCAGCGCCGCGGCCTCCGCGCCGCCGATCTCGTTCTGCGTCGCACACGGCAGGGCCAGGTCACAGGGCACCTCCCAGACGGTACGGTCGCTGACCGCCACCGCGTGCGGCACGTGCCGCACGTAGTCGTCGAGGCGGGCCCGGCGGGTCTCCTTCAGCTCCCGAAGCAGCTCCAGGTTGATGCCCTTCTCGTCGAGCACGTACCCGGCGGAGTCGGAGCAGGCCACCACCGTGCCACCGAGCTGGTGCACCTTCTCGATCGCGTACGTCGCCACGTTGCCGGAACCGGAGACCACCACCCGCTTGCCGTCCAGGGTGGCCCCGGCCTGCTTCAGCATCTCCTCGGCGAAGAACACCGCCCCGTACCCGGTCGCCTCGGTGCGCGCCTGTGCACCCCCGTACGACAGGCCCTTGCCGGTCAGCACGCCCGACTCGTACCGGTTGGTGATTCGTTTGTACTGGCCGAACAGGTAGCCGATCTCCCGGCTGCCGACGCCGATGTCGCCGGCCGGCACGTCGGTCTGTTCGCCGATGTGCCGGTACAACTCGGTCATGAAACTCTGGCAGAACCGCATCACCTCGCGGTCCGAGCGGCCCTTCGGGTCGAAGTCCGCGCCACCCTTGCCACCGCCGATCGGCAGCCCGGTCAGCGCGTTCTTGAAGATCTGCTCGAAACCGAGGAACTTGACGATCCCCAGATAGACCGACGGGTGGAAGCGCAGGCCGCCCTTGAACGGGCCGAGCGCGCTGTTGAACTCCACCCGGAAACCCCGGTTGACCCGGACCCGCCCGTGGTCGTCCTCCCAGGGCACCCGGAAGATGATCTGCCGTTCCGGCTCGCAGATCCGTTCGAGGATGTGGGCGTGCCCGTACTCGGGGTGGCGGGCGAGGGCCGGGCCGATGCTCTCCAGCACCTCCCGTACCGCCTGGTGGAACTCCGGCTCACCCGGGTTCCGACCGACCACGCGGGTGAACACCGACTCGGCGGCCTCCGCCATTGCGGTCACGTCCCTTCCCGTCGCGGTGCGGCCTCGGCACCACACCGTCGTCGGTGTGCGCCACCGACCGCCCCCGGATACGGATCGTCACCCCTGTCCGGTTCACTGGAGGAGTGGACGAGTTGATCTGGAGCGCTGCCCGGTCCGCCCGCGCCTGGCTGGACGCCGCCAACGGCACCGACCAGGGCGAGCTTACCTGCCGAATCCTGAAGCTCACCGAGGAGGCCGGCGAGGCGGCCGGTGCGTGGATCGGTGTGCTGGGCCAGAACCCCCGCAAGGGCGTGACGCACAGTCACGAAGAGGTGGCGGCCGAGCTGGCCGACGTGGTCTTCACCGCCTTGGTCGCCATCGAGAGTCTGGGCCTGGACGCCCGGTCGGTGGTGACCGCCTGCGCGGCGAAGGTCGAGTCCCGGATCACCCCGTGACGCCTTCGGCACCCGATGGGTGGGTGCGGTGTCGGTGGGCGCGCGTCGATCGTCCGCCGCGTCCGTTCTGCCCCCGTCAGTCGTTACACCTGGTCCGGTGCCCCGGCGTCCGGTGCCGCGAGCCCCCGCTCGCGCGCCCGGGACGCGGTCTGCACCTCCGGGGAATGGCCCCGGGACGCCGGTCGTTACACCTGACCCCGGCCCGAGTGGCACCCCCGCCCAGCGGCGAGTCCCGCCAGCGGCAAGCCCCGCCGGAGACCCCTGAGTTTCTTTCCCCGCATGAGCGCCCGACGTGGTGCCCACGCCCTGCGAGCCGTCCCCCGACGGGCACCCGACCCCCTGGTCGGCCAGGGCGTCAACCCTCCGAAGGAGCTACCCCCATGAACACCACCATCCTGCGCAAGACCGCTCTCGGTATCGCCGGCCTCGCCTTCACCGGCGGCATCCTCGCCGGCCCCGCCACCCACGCCCACGCCACCACCGACACCCGCCCGGTCGCCGTGACCGTCCAGGCCGACAAGCCGGCGGTGGACAAGGGCAGGCTGATCCCGCACGGTGTGCAGGGCGACCAGTCCCGCATCGACCTGGACGACGAGCAGACCGCCAACGTCAGGGCGATCATCGCCGCGACCAAGAAGTCGGGCCTGGACGAGCGGGCCGCGGTCATCTCCATCGCCACCGCCCTCCAGGAGTCCAAGCTGGAGAACCTGGGCCACCTGGGCGACCGCAACGACCACGACTCGCAGGGCCTGTTCCAGCAGCGCCCGTCGTCCGGCTGGGGCACGGTCGAGCAGATCACCGACCCCGAGTACGCCACCACCGCGTTCCTCAAGGGCCTCAAGCAGGTCGACGGCTGGCAGGACATGCCGCTGACCAAGGCCGCCCAGACCGTCCAGGTCTCGGCCTACCCCGACCACTACGCCCAGTGGGAGCAGCAGGCCGCCGACCTCGTCGGCCAGCACTGGAACAGCTGACCCACCCGCACCCGCACATGACGCCGTTGGCCGGCACCCCGCCCGGGGTGCCGGCCAACGGTATGTGCACCGACCGCCGGCAGATCGGCAGGTCGCCGCGCCGGCTGACCGGCAGGCCGGCGGGAGCGGCAAGGGATCGTGGAGAGTTGTTGCTGCCCCCGGCCTGCCCCCGGCACCACAACTCTCCACACAGGCCCGCGTCGCCTCGGTGATCCTCATCCACAGCCCCGTGGTCGTAGCCGGCGCGGGCGGCTGTCTCGGCCAACCCGATGCCGGCGGGCCAGGCGGACAGAGGAGAGTGACGGGGGTCACTGCAGGGCGGGGAAGGAGCGCGAGGGGCCCCGCGTTGTGCAGGGTGTCGGTGTGTTCGGTGTCCCCGGGCCTCACCTGAAATGCCGTCGCGGAGTTCCGTTCGGCTGGAGCCGCGTCGCGCCACGCGCCGAGAGGCGACCCGCACATCGACACGCGCCGCCCCCGACCCACCAGGGTCGGGGGCGGCGCGCTGTGTCCGTACGGGGCAGAATTCAGGGTGTGGACTGGTCCAGTTCGACCGGCGTGGTCACCCTGCCCAGCGGTGCGACCGTGCGCGGGCGACGGGTGGCCGACGTGGTGTCGCCCGCCGACTTCGCCCTGATCCTGGCACCCGGCCCGGCCCCGGCCTGGCCCTACCGGCAGATCCGGTGGCCCGACTTCTGGCTGCCCCTCGACCGCGCGGACGCCCTGGACGCGCTCCGCGAGGCACTGCGCCGCGCGCACGACGGTGGTCGGGTGGAGGTGGCCTGCCGGGGCGGGATCGGCCGGACCGGCACCGCCCTCGCCGCCCTGGCGATCCTCGACGGGCTGCCGGCCCGGCAGGCGGTGGGCTGGGTCCGCGACCGCTACCACCCGAAGGCCGTGGAGACCCCCTGGCAGCGCGTCTGGCTGCGGCGGCTCCCGGACCGCTGACCGCTCTCGCCCAGACCCGCGCGACCGGTCCCGCCTGCCGGTCCCGCGCGACCGGTCCCGCCTGCCGGTCCCGCGCGACCGGTCCCGCCTGCCGGTCCCGCGCGACCGGTCCCGCCTGCCGGCCGGGGCGATGACGACCGACGCCGCCGCCATGCCGGGCCGAGCTGCGCGACCTGTCGGTTACCGGGGTGCGACGTACTCGCGCAGGTGGCGGGCGGTCACTGTGTCGGCGTGCGCGACCAGGTCGGCGGGGGTGCCGGTGAAGACGACCCGGCCACCGTCGTGCCCGGCGCCGGGGCCCAGGTCGACGATCCAGTCCGCGTGCGCCATCACCGCCTGGTGGTGCTCGATGACGACCACCGTGTTGCCCGCGTCGACCAGCCGGTCCAGCAGCGCCAGCAGTTGGTCCACGTCGGCCAGGTGCAGGCCGGTGGTCGGCTCGTCCAGCACGTAGGTGGCGGCCTTCTCGGCCATGTGTACGGCGAGTTTGAGCCGTTGGCGTTCCCCGCCGGAGAGCGTGGTGAGTGGCTGCCCCAGGGTCAGGTAGCCGAGACCGACCTCGGCCAGCCGGTCCAGCACCACCCGGGGCGGCCCGGACGGGAAGAAGTCCCGGGCTTCGGTGACCGACATGCCGAGCACCTCGCTGATGTTCCGGCCGCGCAGCGTGTACCTCAGCACCTCGGGGGTGTAGCGCCGCCCCTCGCACGCCTCGCAGACGGTGGCGACGGCGGCCATCGTCGCCAGGTCGGTGTAGACCAGCCCGATCCCCTTGCAGGTCGGGCAGGCGCCCTCGGAGTTGGCGCTGAACAGCGCCGCCTTCACCCCGTTGGCGCGGGCGAACGCGGTACGGATCGGGTCGAGCAGGCCGGTCCAGGTCGCCGGGTTGCTGCGCCGGGAGCCCCGGATGGCGGCCTGGTCGACCACCACGACCCCGTCCCGACGGGGCAGCGAGCCGTGGATCAGCGAACTCTTGCCCGAGCCCGCCACCCCGGTGACCACGGTCAGCACCCCCAGCGGCAGGTCGACGTCGACGTCGCGCAGGTTGTGCAGGTCGGCACCGCGGATCGACAGGTGACCGGTGGGCCGGCGGACGGCTGTCCGCAGGGTGACCCGGTGGTCGAGGTGCCGACCGGTGAGCGTGTCGGAGCGGCGCAGCCCGGCCACGTCTCCGGTGTAGCAGATCCGGCCGCCGGCCGACCCGGCACCCGGGCCGAGGTCGACCACGTGGTCGGCGATCGCGACGGTCTCCGGTTTGTGCTCCACGACCAGCACCGTGTTGCCCTTGTCGCGCAGGCGCAGCAGCAGGTCGTTCATCCGGGCGATGTCGTGCGGGTGCAGCCCCACCGTCGGCTCGTCGAAGACGTACGTCACGTCGGAGAGGCTGGACCCGAGGTGACGGACCATCTTGACCCGCTGCGCCTCGCCGCCGGAGAGGGTGCCGGACTCCCGGTCCAGGCTGAGATAGCCCAACCCGATCTCCACAAGCGAGTCCAGGGTCTCGCGCAGGTCGGCCACCAGCGGCGCCACCGACGGGGCGTCGATCCCGCCGACGAACTGCGCCAGGTCGCTGATCTGCAGGGCCGCGCACTCCGCGATGCTGCGCCCGGCGATCCGCGAGGACAACGCCGCCTCGTTGAGGCGGGCCCCGCCGCAGGCGGCGCAGGTCGTGAAGGTGACCGCCCGGTCCACGAAGGCGCGGATGTGCGCCTGCATCGACTCCCGGTCCTTGGTCAGGTAGAGCCGGCGGACCTTCACCATCAGGCCCTCGTACGTCCAGTTGTTGGCACCCACCTTGATCTTCGTGGCCGGCTTGTGCAGGAAGTCCGCCCACTGCTGTGCGGTGAAGTCCTGGAGCTTGACGTCCGGGTCGAACAGGCCGGACCCGACGATGGTCTGCCAGTACCAGGAGTCCACGGCGAAGTTCGGCACCAGGATCGCCCCGTCGTTGAGCGAGCGCTCCACGTCCACCATCGCCGACACGTCCAGGTCGGAGACCCGGCCCAGCCCCTCACAGGTCGGGCACATGCCCTCGGCGAGGTTGAAGCTGAACGCCCCGGCCCCGCCGACGTGCGGCTCGCCGAGCCGGCTGAACAGGATCCGCAGCATCGCGTACGCGTCGGTCGCGGTGCCCACTGTGGAGCGGGAGTTCGCCCCCATCCGTTCCTGGTCGACCACGATCGCCGGGGTCAGGTTCCGCAGTGAGTCGACGTCGGGCCGGGACAGGTTCGGCATGAACGACTGGAGGAAGGCACTGTACGTCTCGTTGATCAGACGGCGGGACTCGGCGGCGACGGTGCCGAACACCAGGGACGACTTCCCCGAACCGGAGACCCCGGTGAAGACGGTGAGCCGCCGCTTGGGTATGTCGACGGACACCCCGGTCAGGTTGTTCTCCCGGGCTCCCCGTACCTCGATCACGTCGTGGTGGTCGGCGGACTTCGCTGATTGCTCCATACCTTCGATTTTCTCATTCATGATCCTGTTGAGACTTCTGCCGGCAGCCGCCGCGCTGGTGGGGAGAGAGCTGGGCGGAAAGTCTCAAACCACATGACAACCGGTAAGCTGAGCGGGTGGGGGAGCGGCGGTGGCGGATGATCGACGTCGCGGCCAGCGCGGGGATCTCCACCCAGCAGGTGCGCAACTATCTGGCCGACGGGGTGCTGCCACCGGCCGACCGCACCCCGAGCGGCTACCGGATGTTCACCGGGCGGCACGTCCGGGCCCTCGCGGTGGCCCGCCTGATGGCCGAGGGGCACGGTTGGTCGCGTACCCGGGAGGTGCTGGCCGCCGTGCACCGGGGTGAGCTGCCGACGGCGCTCGCCGCGCTCGACGCCGGGCATGCCGAGCTGGACCGTGAACGGGCCGAGATCGCCCGGGTGCTGGGCGCCTTCACCACGGTGCTGGCCAGCCCTGCGGCGGCCGTGCCCCGCCGGGACGCCCGGATCGGTGTGGTGGCCGCCCAGGTCGGCGTGCGCACCTCGCAGCTGCGCCTGTGGGAGCAACGTGGCCTGCTCCGCCCGCACCGGCAACGCGGCACCGGCTACCGGGTGTACGACGTGGCCGAGTGGCGGGCGGCGCAGGTCGTGGCGCTGCTGCGCCGGGGCGGCTACCCGTTCGACATCATCACCGCGGTCCTCGCCGAACTGCGCAGCACCGGCCGGCCGGACCGGGTCCGGGCGGAGCTGGCCCGGCGGGAGCAGGACCTGCACCGCCGCAGCCTGCGCCGGCTGCGGGCCTCCGCCGCGCTGTACGACTACCTGGCCGAGACCGGGCCCACCGAGGGTCACTGAGCCGACGGCCCACCGAGGGGCACCGGGCGGGCCGGAAAGCCGGACGGCCCGGCGGATCATCCGCCGGGCCGTCCGTGGGCGAGGGGGTCAGTTCAGGCCGCAGGTGGCGAAGTTGTCGAGGTCGGGGCGTTGTGCGCCGACGCGGTTGAAGGCGATCTCGATGCGGTCTAGGGCGGCCTGGCGCTTGTCCTTGAGGGGGCCGAGGATGGCGTTGTTGATGAAGTTGGCGCCGCCCTGGGGGTTGGCGGCCTGTTGGGCGAGGCGGGCGTTGGCCTCGTTGATCTGCTTGTCGAGGTTGGCCAGTTCGGCCTGGACGTTCGCGGCGGCCTGGGCGGGCACGGCGGGGATCTGCGGCGTCGGGCAGTTCACCGTCCGGGCGGCACCCGCACCGGCGTTTCCGGCACCCGCGTTGCCCGCGCCCGCGTTCCCGGCACCCGCATTGCCGGCACCGGCGTTGCCCGCGCCCGCGTTTCCGGCACCCGCGCCGTTGAGGCCGCAGGTGGCGAAGTTGTCGAGGTCGGGGCGTTGTGCGCCGACGCGGTTGAAGGCGATCTCGATGCGGTCGAGGGCGGCCTGGCGCTTGTCCTTCAGTGGGCCGAGGATGGCGTTGTTGATGAAGTTGGCGCCGCCCTGGGGGTTGGCGGCCTGTTGGGCGAGGCGGGCGTTGGCCTCGCTGATCTGCTTGTCCAGGTTGGCCAGTTCGGCCTGGACGTTCGCGGCGGCCTGGGCCGGTACGGCGGGGATCTGCGGCGTCGGGCAGTTCACCGTCTGCGCGCCGGCCGTGGTGTTCGCGCCCGTGCCGGCGTTACCGGCGTTGCCGGCCTTGACGGAGCTGTTCAGCGCGCTGGCGACGCCCGGGGCGTTCAGCCCGCAGGTGGCCAGGCTGTCCAGGTCGGGGCGCTGCGCGCCGACCCGGTTGAAGTTGATCTCGATGCGGTCGAGCACCGCGACGCGCTTGCTCTTCAGCGGGCCGAGGATGGCGTTGTTGATGAAGTTCGCGCCGCCCTGCGGGTTGGCCGCCTGCTTGGCCAGCCGCTCGTTCTGCCGGGCGATCTCCTCGTCCAGGTTGGCCAGTTCCCGCTCCACCCCGGCGGCCGCCGCGGCCGGAACCGCCGGCAACTTGTCCCGCACGGTGGGGCAGTTCACGGTCTGCGCGGCGGTGCTGCCGGTGTTCTCGGCAGCGGAGGCGAGCTGCAGACCGCCACCCAGGAGCAGCACCGCCAGGGCGCCCACTCCGCCGAGCTTGAGGACGGAATTCTTCCGCATTGGCCTGGCCATGTACCTCTCCTCTGATCTCCGGCGGGCCGTGGACGATCGTCGCGTCCGGGGTCCCGACGGTGGCTGGGGTCAAGGAGGTTCGTGGCACTGGCGACCGCCCCGATCCGTCCTTGCGGCGATGGATACGGGGACCGCGCGGAGATCGTTCAAGAAGTTCGGTGAGCCACTGGTGACGCTGCGTGTGAATCCGATAAATTAGCAGGTCGGAGGGGTTGGGAGCGGTCCCGTGGTCGATGCGGAAAGACCGATTTCATCATCCCTGCGTCACGACCTGGGGACTCAGGGTGCATGGATGGGTGCTCGACGGGTCGATCGCGTCGGTGCTGACCGGTGACGCGGCGGCTGCGGATCCGGCGTACCGCATCGGTAGGGTGCCTCACCATGAGACCCCGGGTCCTGGCCGCCGCTGTCGCGGCCGTACTCCTCACTGCGGGGGCGACGCCCGTCCCGGCCCGCGCGGGCGTCCCCACCCGCGCCGGGACGGCCCGCGCAGCCGTCGTGCCGTGCCCGAAGCTGCCGGCACCGAAGGTGACCCGACCACCCCGCCCCGTGCCGCCCCCGGCGGTGCCCGCGCAGCAGGTGGTGGGTGGGGAGGCGCTGGCCACCCCCGGACTGACCGTGCCGACCGGCGCACCCGCGCCGCCGCCGGTCACCGCGACCTCCTGGCTGGTCGCCGACCTGGACACCGGGGCGGTCCTCGGCGGCTGCGGCCCGCACGAGTACGGCACCCCGGCCAGCGTGCAGAAGCTGCTGCTGGCCGCCACCATGCTGCCGAAGCTGAACCCGAAGCAGGTGGTCACGGTGACCCGCCCGGATCTGGACATCGAGCCGGGCAGCTCCGCGGTCGGCCTGCTCGACGGGGGTCGCTACCCGGTCGAGACCGTCTGGCTCGGCCTGCTGCTCCAGTCCGGCAACGACGCGGCCAACCTGCTGGCCCGCCTCGGCGCGGGTAACGCATCGGCCGGGGTACGCGAGATGAACGCCGAGGCCCGTCGGCTCGGCGCGTGGCAGACCCACGCGGTGACCCCGTCCGGGCTGGACGGGCCGGGCCAGTTCACCAGCGCGTACGACCTGGCGTTGATCGCCCGGGTCTGTTTCGCCGACCCCACCTTCCGCCGGTACGCGCTGACCGAGCGGACCCAGATCCCGGCCCAACCGACGCTGCGCAAGCCCGGCTTCCAGATCCAGAACGAGAACCAGTTGATCTACCGTTACCCCGGGGCGCTGGGCGGCAAGACCGGTTTCACCGAGCTGGCCCGGCACACCTACGTCGGTGCCGCCGAACGCGACGGCCGGCGGCTGGTGGTGACCCTGCTCGGTGCGGAGGCCCGCCCGGTGCGCGGCTGGGAGCAGGGGGCGCGGCTGCTCGACTGGGGCTTCGGACTGCCCCGGGACGCCTCGGTGGGCCGGCTGGTCGACCCCGGTGAGGTGACCACCCCCAGCGCGGCACCGTCGGCGTCCGCCCCGGTGGCCGCCGCGTCGACTCCCGCCGGGCGGGCGGTGGGCGCACCGGACCGGCTCGGTGGGGCGGTGGTAGGCGGGGCTGCGGGACTGGTCGGGTTGCTGGCCGTCCTGCTCGCCGTCGGCCGCCGACGTCGCGCCCGCCGTCGGGTCCGGCGACGCGTCGCCTGGGACTGACCGTCGCCCCGCGTCGGTGCCGCCTCGCCCGGGATCGGCCGGCGTCGACAACCGGGTCCGCCCTCCATAGACTCCGGTCGTTCCGGTACCACCCGTCTCTCCGGTACCACGAGTCCAGGAGGACCACAGTGTCGAGTGAACCCCGACCGTTCGCCGCCGGGTCGCGTGCCCACGGCCGGCTGGCCCGCCTCGTCGGGGCGGCGCTGGCCTCGGCCGCGCTGGTCGTCGTCGGTGGCACCGCGGCCGTCGCCGCGCCGGCCGACGGGCCGAGCGCCGCCCGGACCACGAAGGGGCCGTGCGCGTACACCTCCACGCCCGACGAGCCGGCGGCCCGGCCGGTCCCGCTACCGCCGGACCCGCGACGGACGCCGGACCACGGCACGGTCCGGGTCACCCTGCGCACCAACCAGGGCCCGATCGGGCTGACCCTGGACCGGGAGCAGGCCCCGTGCACCGCGCAGAGCTTCCTGCACCTGGCCCGGCACCGGTTCTACGACTGGACACCCTGTCACCGGCTCACCGCGTACCCGACGCTCAAGGTGCTCCAGTGCGGTGACCCGTCGGGCACCGGCGAGGGCGGGCCGGGCTACCGCTACCGTGACGAACTGCCCACCGACCTGCCGCCCGCGCCGACCGACCCCACCGGGGTACGCCGGCTCTACGCCCGGGGCACCCTGGCCATGGCCAACGCCGGGCCGGACACCAACGGCAGTCAGTTCTTCCTGGTCCAGTCGGATTCGGCGCTGCGGCCCAACTACACCGTGTTCGGCAGCATCGACGCGGCCGGGCTGGCCACCCTGGACCGGATCGCCGCCGGTGGTATCGCACCCACCGCCGAGGACCCGGCCCCGGTCGACGGCGCCCCGGCCCTCCCGGTGCAGATCCACCGCGCCATCCGGGGCCACTGAGCCGGCGGAGCATCGGCCTGCCGGCCGGGATCACATCCGGCAGGCCGCCGAGCCGGTCCGGGCGGGGCGGTCGATCGCCCCGCCCGGACGGTCAGCTCTCCTCGTCTGCGGCCCGGGCCCGGTCGGCGTCCGCGTCGGCCGCACCGACCGGCACGCCGTCACCGTCCCGGTCCGCCTCGGACAGGTCCACGTCCGCGCCGGCCCGGGCGGCGTCGGCGCGGGCGTCGTCCGCCCCCACCACGGGACGGGTGTCGATCTCATCGAGGTCGACGAGGCCACCACTGGCCGCGAGGCCGAGCGGGGCGTAACGGGGGTCGGTCATGGTCTCCTCCTTCACCGGTGCCTACCTCTCCGCTACCCGCGTGGACCGTCGTCGACACCTTCCGCCACTGTCACGTGGGCCGGCGGTCACGTATCGACCGTCTACGCGGTCACGTACCGACCATCGGCGTGGTGGGTCGGCGTGGACCGGGCCAGGGGCGGCACCCTACCGGCCCGCAGGGGGCGGCCGGGCGTGATTCGCCGGATCGCCCGAGCGGCCGGCCCGGGATCACTACGTTCGTCAGCGTGAGAGTTCGGGGACGTACCGCCGCTGTCATCGCTGCCCTCCTGCTGTCGCCGGTCGGCGCGCCCGCCGGTGCGGTGGCCGCTCCCGGTGCCGTGGCCGCTCCCGGTGCCGTGGCCGCTCCCGGTGCGGTGATCACCGGGCCGTGCGCGGCCGTGCCGGCGGCGTCCCGGCCACCCCGGCCGGTGCCGCCGCGCGCGGATCCCACCGCCCGTGCGGTCGGCGGTCCGGCCCTGGCCACCGAGGCGCTGGTACGCCCCGCCGGGACGCCCGCACCGCCCGCCGTGCCGGCCGCCTCCTGGGTGGTCGCCGACCTGGACAGCGGCGACGTGCTCGGCGGCTGCGGACCACACGAGTACGCCACCCCGGCCAGCGTGCAGAAGCTACTGCTCGCCGCCACCGTGCTGCCGAAACTCGACCCCCAGCAGGTGGTCACCCTCACCGACGGCGACCTCGACATCGAGCCCGGCAGCTCCGCCGTGGGTTTCGCCGAGGGCGGCCGGTACCGGATCGAGACCCTCTGGCTGGGCCTGCTGCTCAAGTCCGGCAACGAGGCGGCGAACGCGCTGGCCCGCCTCGGCGGTGGCCCGGACGGGCTGCCCGGCGGGTTGCGGGCGATGAACGCACACGCCCGGCAGCTCGGCGCGTTGCAGACCCACGCGGTGACCCCGTCCGGGCTGGACGGGCCGGGCCAGTTCACCAGCGCGTACGACCTGGCACTGATCGCCCGCGCCTGCTTCGCCGACGCCACCTTCCGCCGCTACGACACCACCCGGGAGGCGACGATCCCCGCCCAGCCGGCGCTCGGCGAGAAGGCCTTCCCGATCCAGAACGACAACCAGCTGCTCTACCGCTACCCGGGGGCGCTGGGCGGGAAGACCGGTTTCACCGACCTGGCCCGGCACACCTACGTCGGGGCCGCCGAGCGTGGCGGACGGCGGCTGGTGGTCACCCTGCTCGGTGCGGAGGTCGTCGACAAGCGGGGCTGGGAACAGGGCGCGGCCCTGCTCGACTGGGGCTTCGGGGTGCCCCGGGGCGCGGCGGTGGGCCGACTGGTCAACCCGGGCGAGCTGACCGCTGGCCCGTCCGGGACCGCCACTGCCACCGCCACCCCGCCCCCGCTGGCCGCCGCCGGTGGTCCGAGCCGGCTCGACCCGGCCGGTCACCCCTGGTCACGTCCGCTGGTCGCGGTCTCCCTGGCCGCCGTCGTGGCCGGACTCGCCGGGCTGCTGCTCGCCCTTCGCCACCGACCCCACGACATCCGCCGACGGCGGTGAGGCCCGGCGCGCACCGCCGCCGGTGGGTGCTGGTCCGGTTGCTGCTCGTCGCGGTGGTGCTCGCGGCGGCGGGCTGTGACCGGCCACCGCAGCCCGCGCCGCTGGCGGACGCCGCCACGCCCACCCCGACCGGACCCCGTGCCCCGGCCGACGTGGTGCTGCTGTCCGAGGTGGACCCGAGCATCGTCGTCGACATCCGGTACGCCGGCCCGCACAACTTCGTCGGCCGCCCGGTGGACGGCTACGACGAGCCGTTGTGCCTGCTCACCCGTACCGCCGCCGAGGCGCTACGCCGGGTGCAGGACGCCGCCCGCGCCCGGGGGTTGAGCCTACGGGTCTACGACTGCTACCGCCCGCAGCGTGCCGCCGACGAGTTCGTCCGGTGGGCGAAGGGCCCGGCCGGGCAGCAGATGAAGGCCGAGTTCTATCCCCGGGTGGCCAAGTCGAGGCTCTTCGCCGACGGCTACCTCGGTGCACCCACCGCGCACAGCCGGGGCAGCACCCTCGACCTGACCCTGGAGCCCCGCCCGGCCCTGCCCCGCTCCTCGTACGCCCCGGGACAGCCGCTGGTGGCCTGCACCGATCCGGCCGACAGGCGGTTCGCCGACGGGGCAATCGACATGGGCACCGGCTTCGACTGTTTCGACCCGCTGGCGCACACCGCCGACGCCCGGATCACCGGCACCGCCCGGACCAACAGGCAACTGCTCAAGCGCCTGATGACCGACTGCGGTTTCGTCAACTACGACCGGGAGTGGTGGCACTACCGGTACGCCGACGAGCCCTACCCGGACACCTGGTTCGACTTCCCGGTGGCCCGCTCGTCCCTGCCGCCCCGCTGACGGCACGGCAGGTGTCCGCCGCTCAGCCGGCCGGCGGCCGGGTGCGCAGCGGCAGCCAGGCCAGCACGTCCCGGATCGTCGCGTCCCAGTACGGCCAGTCGTGGTCGCCGGGGGAGAACTCCACGGTCACCGGCACGCCCCGGTCCCGGGCGGCCTCGACGAAACGCACGTTGTCGTCGTACAGGAAGTCCTCGGTGCCGCAGGCGACGTAGAGCGGGGGAGTGTCGGGCCCGGCCCGACCCACCAGCGCGACGGTGTCGTCGTCGGGGTCGGCGGTCGGGGCGTCCCCCCAGATGGTGTGCCAGACGTCCGGATCGAGCGGACGGTCCGGGTGGTGCCGGCGGTGGGCGACGTTGAGCGCCCCCGACAGGCTTGCTGCGGCGGCGAACCGCTCCGGCTGCCGTAGCGCCCACTTCACCGCGCCGTAGCCGCCCATCGACAGCCCGGCCACGAAGGTGTCCTCCCGGCGCTCGGAGAGCCGGAAGAACGACCGGCAGACCCGGGGCAGCTCCTCGGTGAGGAAGGTCCAGTACCGGTTGCCGTGCTTCTCGTCGGAATAGAAGCTGCGCCCGACCTGCGGCATCACCACGGCCAGGCCCAGCGATGACACGTAGCGCTCGATCGCGGTCTGGCGCACCCAGGCGGTGTCGTCGTCGCTGAGGCCGTGCAGCAGGTAGAGCACAGGCGGGTCCGCGTCGGCCGTCCCCGTGGGCAGCTCCACCCGGGACGGGTCGCGTTGCGGCAGGATCACCGTCATCGAGGTGCTGAGCCCCAGTGCCTCGGAGTCGAAGTCGCAACGCATCAGTGCCATGGTCCTGGACCGTACCGGGTGGTGGCCGGGGCCGGTACGGTCGGTCCGGGCGGAGAGCCCCACCGTGCTCGTCCACGATCTCGGCCGGACGAGGCTGATCCGGCCCGGTGGCACCGGCTGGATCGGCGTGGTGGTGCTGTTCCAGTGCGGGGAGCCGTTCGCAGCGGAGCCGCTGCCGGTGCGGTTCTCCGTCGAGACCGCCGACGGGCAGGTCAGGGAGGCCCGCTACCCGGTCGCCCTCGTCGGCAGCGCCTGGCTCGACATGCTCTGCGTGATATGCGGGCCTCGATAACCGGAACGCCACCTGAGCGAACGTGGATATCCGTTTGCGGTGGTGCTGGCGTCCGCCTAGGTTCAACGGCAACGCCACACCGACCAACCAGGGAGCACACCGTGTCGCCGTACCTCAGCACCGAGACCACGCGGTCCCAGCCGCGCGGCGGTGTGCTGTTGCCAGCCGGCGAACGAGCCCGGGGTTGTCGGTGGCGATCGGGGTGGCGGCGCGGATAGCGCCAGCGCGACTGCGCAGCCGCCCACCCCACCAGGGGACCGGGCGGCTTTTTCGACCCCGACACCCGCCGAGGGGTGTAGCTCAACGGGTAGCGCACCGGATTCCAAACCCGACGGTCGCAGGTGCGAATCCTGTCACCCCTGCTCCCACGAACGAGGAGAACACGATGGCATTCACCCCGCTGCCGGGCACGAAGGCCCCGGTACGGGTCTGGACCGACCCGTACGGCATCGAGCCGCAGGCCGCCCAGCAGCTGCGCAACATCGGTGCGCTGCCCTGGGTGCAGGGCGTCGCCGTGATGCCCGACGTGCACTACGGCAAGGGCGCCACCGTCGGCTCGGTGATCGCGATGCGGCAGGCCGTCTCGCCGGCCGCCGTCGGGGTGGACATCGGCTGCGGGATGAGCGCGGTCCGGACCTCGCTCACCGCCGCCGACCTGCCCGACAACCTCGCACCACTGCGTACCGCGATCGAGGCGGTCGTGCCTGTCGGCTTCGCCAAGCGGGACGACCCGGTCGACCCGCGGCGGGTCCGGGGCCTGGAGCAGCGCGGCTGGGACGACTTCTGGGGCCGGTTCGGCACCCTGGACCGGAAGGTGGCGCAGCTGGAGAGCCGGGCCCGGCACCAGCTGGGCACCCTCGGCGGCGGCAACCACTTCATCGAGGTCTGCGTCGAGCAGGACGGCCCGGACGCCGGGCAGGTCTGGCTGATGCTGCACTCCGGTTCCCGCAACATCGGCAAGGAGTTGGCGGAGCGGCACATCGGGGTGGCCCGCGCCCTGCCGCACAACGCCGACCTGCCCGACCGGGACCTGGCGGTGTTCCTCGCCGGCACCCCGGAGATGGACGCCTACCGTCGGGACCTGTGGTGGGCGCAGGAGTACGCGCGGCGCAACCGGGCGGTCATGCTGGCCCTGCTCTGCGGCGTGGTCCGGGACGCGTTCCCGCAGGTCAGCTACGGGGAGCCGATCTCCTGCCACCACAACTACGTGGCGGAGGAGAGCTATGACGGGGTGGACGTGCTGGTGACCCGCAAGGGGGCGATCCGGGCCGGTCGGGGGGACCTGGGGATCATCCCGGGGTCGATGGGCACCGGTTCGTACATCGTGCGGGGGCGGGGGAACCAGGACGCGTACTGCTCGGCCTCGCACGGCGCGGGGCGGCGGATGTCGCGGACGAAGGCGAAGCGGACGTTCAGCACCGCCGACCTGGCGCAGCAGACCGCCGGGGTGGAGTGCCGCAAGGACGCCGGGGTGGTCGACGAGATCCCCGGCGCGTACAAGGACATCACCGAGGTGATGGCGCAGCAGGACGACCTGGTCGAGGTGGTGGCCCACCTCAAGCAGGTGATCTGTGTGAAGGGTTAGACCGGCCGACGCCCCCGGGCGTCGGTCGTGAGCCCCGGTGGCGCAGCGGACAGCGCGCCGGTCTACGAAACCGGAGAGCCCAGGTTCGAATCCTGGTCGGGGCACCGTGGCAGGCTCCCTGCCGCGATTTCTAGCCGAGGTCGTGTGCCTCCAGCCCTCGCATGATCAGCGTCTGCATCGAGCCGAACCCGTAGAGATCCGCGTCGGATGACAGGTTCGCCACCTCGCGGAGCACCGGTTCGACGTCGATGCCACATTCGCGGGCTCGGTTGCACAGCGCCCAGATCGTCATCAGCTCGTCGCGCGGATCGGCGGCTTGATCCATCGCGGAGACATGGACGAGTCGTCGGCGGAACTCTCCGACCGAATCCCACGCCACCGGTAGGTGGGCGGCCCAGCGGAAGGACGGGTGAGCCCGAAAGATGTCGCGCACCTCCGCACGGGCCGGCGCTCCGCCGGTCTCGTACGCATCCAACAGCGCATCGAGCGCGGCAGACGCCTCGGCCGCCACCCCGGCTTCGTCCACCGGCGGCTGCGCTTGCCGGATCTCGGCCATCCAGTTCGGATCGCTGAGGTCGACCGGGCGCTCGGCGATGTCCCGCAACAGATCGTCGATCACGGCGACATCCGCGCGGACCCTAGCAAGATTCATGCCGTCATTGTGCTGTCCCCAAGGAGATCCACCGGGTCGGGAGGTCCGGTAGCCGCGGCCGCTGGGCTCAGGGCTGGCGATGGGCGTCAGGGGCGGGTCAACCCGATGGTGGCGGCGAGGCGGGTGACGTCGGCCGGGGTGGGGCCGGCGCGGAGCACGGCGGTCAGGGCGGCCCGGGCGGCGGGGCGGGTGCGGGTCTCGGCCGGGGCAATGTGGTCGGCGGCGAGCAGGGCCCGTCCGGCGGCGTCGTGGTCACCGAGGTCGAGGTGGGCCCGGGTGATGTCGATGAGGTGGGCGGCGCGGTGTTCGGCGGGGAGCCGCCGCCAACCCTCCTGGTCGGTGGCCCGGCGGTGCAGGGCGACGGCTCGATGGTGGTCCCCGAGGCGGGTCGCGGTCAGGGCACGGGCGAGGTCGACGCTGGCGGAGCCGAACGTCACGCCGTCCTGGTCGTACCGTTCGTGGTCGGCGGCGAGATGGGCGGCGCGTTCGGTCAGGTCGTGGGCGGTGACGGCATCGCCGTGACCGGCGGCGGCGAGGGCGGCCTCGACGAGCAGCGTCCCGGTCAGGGCCCGTGCCGGCGGGTGGCCGTCCGCCGCCGCCGGATCGAGTTGGCGTACGGCGGTGAGCGCGGCGTTCGTGGCCAGCCGGCCCCGCCGCAGCGCGCGGAGCACCTGCGCGAGCGACACCGCCGCGAGACCCATCCGCATCGGGTCACCACGGGTGGCGGCCATCATCGCCCGGTCGGCGGCCAGCCAAGCCAGGTGCGCGTCGCCGAGCTTGACCAGTGTCTGGGCGGTGAGCCGGTAGACCCGCACCAGCAGTTCGAGCACGGGCGGGTCCACCAGGCTGACGTGGCAGGCGTGGCGGCTGTCGACGAGCAGGTCGGGCAGCATCCGCAACACCTGGGGGTGCTGCCCGTTGCGGTATGCCGTCCACGCGTAGCCCGCCTGTTCGCCGAGCTGCCGCACCGTCGCCCCGACCGGGGCGGATGCCGGAGCGTCGTGCCGGGCCAGGGCGGCCCGGACCCGTTCCACGGCGGCACCGACATCGGTGACCGGTGCCGGCGGGTGCCGACCGCCGAGCAGGAGCTGCGGCGCGACGCCGAGCGCCCCGGCCACCGTCTCGATGACGGACAGCCGATCGAGGGTACGCACACCCCGTTCGACCTTGTCGACCCAGCTCTTCGACTTGCCGATCCGGTCGGCGAAGACCTGTTGGCTCATGCCCCGGCGGGCCCGTAACTCGGCCATCCGCCGGCCGATCGGCGGCTCGGTGCCGGTGCGCTGGCGGCCTGGGCCGGTCACCGGTCGTGCCCCGGCACCGGCATGGTGTGGGTGGCCTCGCCGCAGCGGGGGCACCACCGGGACTTGACCCGGAACGCGAGCAACCCCAGCAGGAAGCCCGGCACCAACCCCCCGAACAGGACCGACAGCACATTGGAGATCACGAGCGCCCCCGCTCTCCGGCCCCGGCAGCGGGGCTGTCTGCCGGGGTGTCGTGATCGGACCAGGGGTTGACGACAGACTCGTGCTGCATGGGGCCGCTCCTACGTGGGGTCGATTCCGTGTGTGAACTGTCGGCAGGCCGGCCGGATCGGGTGTCATCCGAGGTCCTTCGGCACGGTGGCGCTCCTACTGGTCGGGTTCGCCCGGCACGGGCGTGGTACGTCGCTGCTGTACTGCTCCCGGCTGCCTGGTCCAGCCGATGAAGCGGCGGTGCAGGGGGCCGGCCGGTGCCCAGGGCATGTCCTCGGCCGCCTGGACGAAGTAGGCCCCGAGGTAGAGGGCCAGTGACACCGGCGCGTCGGCGTACTCGGCGCGCAGCTCCTGCCGGCGGGTCGGACACGGCCAGGGCCCGTCGCATCCGCCGCAACTCCAGACCGGCAGCACCGGGCCGTGGCTGGTCACCGCTCACTGTCC
This sequence comes from Micromonospora sp. DSM 43699, assembly GCF_055517075.1. Taxonomy (NCBI): domain Bacteria; kingdom Bacillati; phylum Actinomycetota; class Actinomycetes; order Micromonosporales; family Micromonosporaceae; genus Micromonospora; species Micromonospora sp. DSM 43699. The sequence continues at coordinate 42,364 of NZ_JBTMMT010000012.1, read as the reverse complement.
CCGGGCCAGTGGCCGCGCTCGATCGGAAGCCGGTGCCGGGCATGGCAGGGCAGGTCGGCTCCACACCGGCAGATGTGCCGCCATCGTCGCCAACACCACATCGGCCGGTGCCGGTGCGCGAAGGTCAGAGCAGTGGCCGACAGATACTCGTCGTACGACACGCGCCGCTTTGCTGACAAGGCAATCCCGCCCCAGGTCGGGTGCTGTGGTGCGCCTCGCGCCAGGTCCAACAACCGCCGTCGAGCGGCCCCCCGCTCCAATGCCTGGATGCGTTCCCCGACGCCGGAAACAGCCGACGGCGACGATGGGAAGCACCGGCTGACGATCCGCCGTAGAAGTCCCATACTCACCGTCATGTGGCCGACCCTCCGTCGTCAGGACGCGGAGGGCACCTGCTGATGCGCCTCGTCCCGCGTCCGGCTTCAGTGAGGTCCAGCGTTATGCCCGGCTCGCCGCCGATCCATAGGGTGAGCGTCCGCTAACCGAGTGTGCTGTCCGCTGGTGACTACCTCCCGGGTGCGTACTCCATGCACGCGTCACGCAATGTCGCCGCCTCCGGCACTCCCGACTGTTCCACTTTCGCCAGCAACTCCGCAGCCCGCCACCAGTTCGACGGCACCACCCGTCCCGACGTCACTGCCTGCGCCCCCAGCGCAACCGCCTCGTCCGGCTGGCCGGCCGTGACCAGGGCGAGACCGAGGTCGAGGCGGGCCGACGCCGACCGGCGGGGCCGTGCTCCTCCGTCGCCATACGGGTCCAACTCGGTCAGCACCGTCCGCGCCACCTGCTCGGCGCTGGGGTCACCCGCCCACGCCAACGTCGTGGCCGTGTATGCGGCGGCCTTGGCCGGGTCGTAGCGATAGTGGTGCTCGGCCCGCTCAGGAACGGGCAGATTCGCCGTCAGCCGTTCCACCCGGTCCAATGCACGCCGGGTCGCACCGACGTCTCCGATCCGCGCCCACGCCCGAGCCTCCTGAGCAGTTGCCTGGATACGGGCAGAACTTCCCTTCGGGGCGATCCGCTGCGCCTGGCGGGAGAGATCGAGTGCCGCCCGGTAGTCGCCCTGGGTCAACACGTCCCAGGCGCGGGTTTCGAGACACCACGCCTGGATCTCGCCATGCTCAGCATGTTCGGCGAGATCACGAGCAGCTCGCAGGTGAGCGACCGCAGCAGTCCGTTGCCGCAGGTCGACGTGAACCGTCGCCCGCAGCACCGCCAGCCAGCCACCGGCCACCAACAACCGCCGCTGCTGTTCAAGCGTCATCCGTCCATCCAGCAGCCGCCCCACGTAGGAAAGATGCCGCCGCACCAACGGCAACAGATCCGCCGGGGCCATCGTCGGATATGAGCTGGCAAGATCGTCAACGCCCTGCTCAATCCGATCGAGCACGTCTCCGCTGACATCACTGGCGGCAACTCTTGCCCGCAGCTCACCGGCCTCGGCCGCATGGTCGACTGGCGCATCCGCCAACCGAGCAAGCGCACCCGCCGCTTCGAGAACCCGGTCCAGGTGCCGCGCCGTGTCGATCGTCGGAGCCTTGATCCCCGCCTCCAACTCGTGCAGATGACTTTTGCTCCGATGGGCAAGCTGTCCTAGGAGACGAAGCGACAAACCTCGCCGCTGCCGAAACTCCCGCAGAGTTGCGCCGAAGCGCGGATCGACGGACGAGGCCATAGCGCCGCTCCAAGCTCACGAGGCCAGGCGACCTCAACCGGCCGCCACTTCGTCGGACGGTACCCCGACTCGTCGCGCGCCGAGTGCCCCTCGCCCTGCAAGTTCTGGGGGTTTAGTTGAGGGCTGTCCCCCGCGCATCACCCGAAGCCGGGCGTTGATCGATCCTCGACCGGCTTCGGCTTGCTCGGATCAGCCCTGTTGCTGTCCCGGGTGCTGTCGACAGCACCTGGGCTAACCGCTTCGGGGTGAACGAATGATCATGAGGTGCCGATCAGGCAGAGCACACATGCGACCTCGTTATAGTCCAGAGTCCCATCATTCGCACATGTTCGCTGCTGCCTGTGCCGTTGTCACTCGGTTGGTTGCGCTGCAGCGCCCCGGCGTTTGCCGAGGTTGTCCCAGCCGGGAACTTCCGATACCGCCCTGCGTGAACAGCGGTCGAGTCAGGTCGATCTAACCTGTTGTCAAGGACTGGCTAGTTCTTGACAGAACGGTAGAAAAAATGGCGCCTGCCTGGTAAATAGCAGTGGATGAGCGCCTTGGAAGATCCAGTCAATCCTGAAGTGCTGCCGAAGCTTCGGTTTAGTTGCTACCTCCTAAAGGCAGACATTCCGAATGTCCAATCCGCTATTAGACAACAGTATCGACCGTCTGACCCAGATGGTCGAGGTGGCGGAAAATTGAGCATGTCGCGCTTGGACCCCAGCCCGAGCGCACCCGGCGTCGTCGCCTATTTTCATGCAAAGTCGGAGAAGATTCCACCGTGGGCAAAAGCCCTCAAGCAAGTATTTCCTGAGCTTGGAAATGCCCTCAACACCTCCAATCGCCTAGTAATCTTCCTTCCGGTGGGTGATCGCCATTTTGCAGCTTGCTTCGGATATGGGAGCAGCACACTGGAATGGTCGGCAATCGAAGCAAACTTTGGCCTCCGGTTTGCCGCGAGACGCGTCAATCCGAAGTCCGTTCGCGCTTACCGTAGTAGACGAATTGATGCGGCGGGGAGAACTCAATCGATCCAGGTTCCACTAGGATCTGACATTAAGGACCTAGATGTTCCTTTTGATGGCGAGTTTGTGAGGCATCTCGCTGGTGAACTGGAGACAACTGGTCTTGAGTTCAAGGAAATCAATGCAGTTATCGCCAGCGATGCGGTGATGTTCAAGACGGAAACAGACCTCGTTAAGGTCCAGCAGGTTCTAGCCATGATCCTAAGGGAAGTTGAGACGCGTCCGGTTCGAGAAGGACTGGAGTTCGTCGACTCACTTGAACCCCTGAAGGCTAGCAGCGAAACCGCTAAACAGCTCGATATGATGCTGGCGTCAAAGCTGTTCGCGGGTTTGCCGAAAGCGGCACCATCAGTAGAGCTTTCCTCTGAACTTCAACAACTAAACGAGTACCTGCTGGAATTCTGTGCTCCAGATGAGGTTGACCTCAGCAACGTGGCGCGTGTGCGGGTGTACAAGAAGGAGCGATCGGAGGATCTCCCATCGATCGACCTAGAAGGGCTCCGATCCGCCCTCTCCCGACTGGCGGTTCGCTTGGGTGTTCGAGCACTTCAGGATGTTAGGCTGGCTGCCTACGACGAAGACGGCAATCCAACGAGTGCGCATTTGCCTTTACGAAGCTGGATCGTATTTGAGGCGGGGGACAAGGAAAAGCGCTTTATCCTGACGCTCGGACGCTGGTTTGCGCTGGCCGAAAACTACACACGGCAGCTCAATGAAGATCTAAGGAGAATTCGCGTAATCGACAGCGAGTTCTCACTTCCCGTCTGGCCGAGCAGATTCAACTCGGAGACAGCCTATAATGCGTGGGCTCCGAGCGAGGCAAACGGAGATCTGATAACTCTAGACTCCGTTGATATTCGAGCTGAAGATGGTGACGAAGTTGAATCATGCGATCTACTTCACCGCGATGGTCACCTCATACACGTGAAGCCGTACTCTGGAAGTCAGACGCTGAGCCACCTTTTCGCCCAGGCCCTGGTATCCGTTCAGCTGCTTCGCGGCGATGATCAATATCGGCGCAACTTCAAGGAGGCGGTCAAGCGAATTGATCAAAGCTTCGAGAGTGCAGCAAACTTGGCACCCGAATCCGTAATCTATGCCATCGCATTCACAAAGGAGCGAGATCTTCCCCTTGATCTTCCCAGCTTCAGCAAAGTCAACCTACGTGACTTCGCCAAAAGGCTGCGCGGCTACGGGGTTCGACCCTCGCTTTACCGGATCGATCGAGAGAAGCCCCGCAAGCAGCCGAGGCGGCGTAGCGTCATACTACCTGAGGAGGACGACTGACCCAAGAGCCGCTGCACCCGTTCCGGGAAAGGGATCTCAAGCAGGCGTCCCCTATGAACGCGGCGGGAACTTCGGCTAATTGATTCACCTGGCCCGGGCCAGTAAGCTGTCGCGCGACCAGCAACCCCGCCTCGTGCGCGTCAGCGTCACGGCTCGGTCCTCTTTCGGCACCTGGTCCAGCCTCTCGACCCAACGCACCCCTTCGTCGACCTCAACGTCCACAACACCTGGGCTCTACTCGCCGTACGACATGGTCTCACCCTCGACAACCCCGTCGAGGGCCGCATGCTCCTCAACCGCAGTACCCGGCTCCTGGACAGCGACCGCGTCTCTCCACAGTCCCGGCAGGAGCTAACGTCTATCGTCTACAGCCTGCGAGCAGACGGAGTCACCGGCACAGGGACGGGCAGATGAACGACGACCACGACGCCGCCGGAGCCATGAGCTTCATCTTCGAGGCCGGCGTACTCAAACGCGCCGCCCGCACCGGATGGTGGTTCGCCGGCATCAAGCACCCCGAGTCCATCGCCGACCACTCGTTCCGGACCGCGCTGATCGGGATGATGCTCGCTGCTATGGAAGGTGCCGACCCGGCCCGGGTGTCGATGCTGTGCGTTCTGCACGACACCCAGGAAACCCGGATCACCGACATCCCACACATCGCCAGGCGCTACCTCACCGCCGAACCCAACACCACCGTCACCGCCGACCAGGTCGCCGCCTGCCCGCCGGCCGTCGCCGACCTCATCAACGTCGCCGTCGCCGAGTATGAAGCGGGCGAGACACCGGAGGCCGTCGTCGCCCGGGACGCCGACAAACTCGAATGCCTCGTCCAGGCAGTCGAATACCGCCACCAGGGCGTCGACAACGTCCAACGCTGGATCGACAGCTCACGCGCGGCGCTGAAGACCGCCAGCGCCCACCGCCTCGCCGACGCCGCCCTCACCGGACAACCCCTCGCCTGGCTCTCCCCTCCTCCACCACCGGCATAGCCACCAGGCACCAGGTGCTTCGTCCGGCTACGCAAGTAGCGTCACAGGTATCGGGCCATCGTCCGCGTTGATGCTCCCCGGGCGTCGAGGCAGTAGGAACGCCACCGGCCAGGGCCGTGCCCTGACCGGTGACCGCATCATCGACATAACGCAGTTCCTGAGCCGGGCCGGGGCGACGATCCGCGTCAACTGACGGGTCCGTGCGGTAATCCAACCGGGGGAGGGCGTGAGTCTCACCACCGACCGGATCGTTATACCCGTAGTGTCCGAATGGCGCAGCTCGCCGTACCCCCGTAGGAGGTTCGACCATGCACCGTCGTGTGACTGCGCTGCTCGCCGCGCCGCTGCTCGCCGTGCTCGCCGCCTGCGGCACCGTCGCTGCGCAGGCCGCGCCGCAGCCGCCACCCTCGTCGCCTGTGCCGGGGCAGTCGTACTGGCCAGATCAGGAGGCGCTGATGGACGCTGGCGCTCGGGTGGGTGAGGTCGCCCCGGGTCGTTGGCCGGCCGCGTATGCCGGCGTGGCCGTGGACATGCCGGGCGGGCGCCTGCTGGTCTATCGCGTGCCGACCGCCGGTATGGACGCGGCGGTACGCGCCCTGGCGCCGGCGGTGCTGGTCGACTTCGTCGACGCCACGTACTCGGCGGCGAATCTTGAGGAATGGGCCGTTAAGGTTCGGGACGACCAGGCGTTCTGGCAGCAGCGTGGGGTGACGGTGCACAGTGTCGGCACCGATTTCGGCAGGTGCGTGACGGTGGGCCTGGCCGACCCGCAGCGCGACGGCGGGAAGGTGCTCGCCCGCTACTCCAAGGCGGCGTTGTGCGTGGAGCAGGGGCACGCCTCAGACCCGGCGACGGCGAACTGAGCCAGCGTCGAGGGTCGAGGGTGGCGTCGATGCGACCGGTGAAGTGGACGTGAACGAGGCTGACTAGTTCGTCTGGGTTCTGCCGCTGCCCTTCTCACCACCACCTGACCGGATGTCGGACCCTACCGGGACGCTCGGGGAGAGTCTCGGCATGGTGCGCTGACGTCGTCGCCAGCAGGCCGCGCTGCGGCGACGGTACGGGTGAACCGGCGGGCCAGCAGGGCGAAGGCGTCGGTGAGTTCGTCCGGGCCGACGACCGTGACGTCGGCGTCGTACCGGGCGATGGCGGCGGCGAGGCTGGGCCAGGACCAGGATCCGAGGGTGAGTCGGCAGCGGCCGGCGTCGATTTCCTCGACGAGGCCGTCGCTGGTGTAGCGGGCCACGGTCGTTGCTGGCAGGTCGAGGATCACCGTGCCCCGGCAGGGCCAGTCCGCCGACGCACCGCCCGACCCCCGGAAGACCCCGGTGAGGTACGTGGCGACGTCTCCGCCGGGCAGCGGCCGGGGGGTGAAGCGTGGCCCGTTGGGGGTGCGCAGGGTCATCCGGTCGATGCGGAAGGTTCGCCAGTCGGCCCGGTCGAGATCCCAGGCGACGAGGTACCAACGGCCGTCCCGGGTGACGACGTGATGGGGTTCGGCATGACGTGTGGGCCGGTCGGCGTGGTCGGTTCCGTAGTCGAACCGTAGGACCTCGTGGGTGCGCACGGCGGCGCTGAGGGCCAGGAGCATCCCGCCGTCGACCGGTGCGGCCGGCGTGCTGGCGGGCCGCGCGACGGCGGTGACGCTGAGCGCACCGACCCGCTGCCGCAGCCGGGCGGGCAGCACCTGCCGTACGGTGTGCAGCGCCCGCGCGGCGGCGTCCGCGAGCGCGCCGTCCGCGCCCGTCGCCGCGACCTGTAGGGCGACGGTGAGGGCGACGGCCTGTTCGTCGTCGAACAGCAGCGGGGGCAGTTCGGTGCCGGCACCGAGCCGGTAACCGCCGTCAGGGCCCTTGGCGGCAGCGATGGGGTAGCCGAGTTCCCGGAGCCGGTCGACGTCGCGGCGCACGGTACGCAGGCTGATGCCCAGGCGTTCGGCCAGCGCGGTACCGGACCAGTCCCGGCGGGTCTGCAACAGCGACAGCAGGGCGAGCAGTCGGGCGGACGTGGTCGGCATGAGCCCGATTCTGCCCGCAGTAGGTGCCACACCCTGTCACCTACTGCGGCGAATCTTGCTCCTGACCAGCCCACTTCCGGGCGTCGAGCACCATCAGCAAGGAGTCGACCATGGCCATCTCCGCCACCACGCACCTCAACTTCCGAGGTGACGCCCGAGCGGCGCTGGAGTTCTACCAGTCCGTGTTCGGTGGCCACCACACCGTCGTCAGCTACGGCGACCTCGGGATGCCGAAGGATCTGCCGGACGCCGACAGGGTCGTCTTCGGCCAGGTCACGGCCGACAACGGCTTCGCCGTCATGGCCTACGACGTGCCCAGCCAGGCCCCCGATGCGCCCGCGCCGGCCGCCACCACCCGCGAGAACGGCATGACGCTGACCGGCGAGCGGTTCTTCGTCTCCGTCCGTGGTGACACCGCCGAGGAGGTCGGCGCGCTGTGGGACAAGCTCGCCGAGGGCGCCGACCTGATCGAGGAGTACGGCCCGTCGCCGTGGGCCCCGGGCTTCGGGATGCTGACCGACCGGTTCGGTGTCACCTGGATCCTCGACGTCGCCACCCCGTACGCCGGCTGACCCTCCGCGACCCGGTCCGCAGGCCGCCGATGGACGGCGGCCTGCGGACCGGTCGGTCATTCGGTGCGCAGCCCGTCGGCGCGGGTGAGCCGCCACAGCAGGGGCAGGCTCAGCCCGGTCACCGCCAGGACGGTCAGCGCGCCGAGCCCGACGGAGAAGCCGACCACCGGCCAGGCGACCGAGACCGGGGCCTGCGCCATCCGCAGCAGGGCAGCGCCGAGGCCGAGCCCGAAGCCGACCGCCAGCACCAGCCCGACCCCGACCGGCAGGGCGGTCTGCCACAGCACCGACCAGCCGAGGGTGCTGCGTCGGGTGCCCACCGCCACCAGCATGGCCAGCAGGCGGCGGCGCTCCCGCAGCTGCTCCAGCGTGCCGACCAGCATGCTGGTGGCGATCAGCACCAGGGTGACGACGGTGCCGATGGCCAGGCCGCGCCGGATGTCGGCGAACTTGGGCGACTCGATGGTCGGGGACAGCACGGAGACGGGGGTGGTCAGGTCGATCGCGGCGGTGGCGTTGCGGACGTGTTCGACCGCGTCGGAGGCGGCCGGGTCGAGCTGGAGGTAGACGGTCGACCGCAGCGGACCGAGGGTCCGGCCGGCGACCGCGCCGGGGGTGACCAGCGCCCCGTTCTGCATCCAGCCGGCCGGGTCGGGTCGGGCCTGCGCGGCACGCGCCGTCGTGGGCACCCGCCACCGCGACCCGTCCTCGACGGTCAGCATCGCGCCGGCGGGGACAGCCACCGGGTCGCCCGGATCGGACGCCAGGAAGGTGTCCCCGTCCACGCACCGGTCGAGGCGGGCGAACTCGGCCAGCGCGGCGCAGTCGCCGATCCGGATCTCCACCGGTGGGCCCTCCGGCGAGCCGACGTTGGCCCCGGTGCTGAGGGTGCCGGTCGCGGCGGTCACCCCCTCGGCCCCGCCGAGCTGCCGCAGCACCCGGGCCAGGTCGGGCTGGTCGCGGAACTGCACCTGCACCTGCGCCCGGGAGGTGTCCTGCCCACTGGCGGTGGTGAAGTCCCCGGCGATCCCGGCGAAGAGCATCTGCAGGCCGATGGTGCCGGCGACGGCGACCGCGATGCCGTTGACCAGCCGGGCGGAGGTGGCGCTGTCCAGCTGCACCCGGCGTACCGCCAGCTGCCAGGGCACCGGGCCGCCGCGCAGCCGCCGGACCAGCAGGTCGGTCAGCCAGGGCAGCAGGGTGACAGTGCCGGTCAGCAGCAGCACCGCCCCGGCCGGCACCAGCCACCGGGTGACCCCGCCGTTCCCGTCGCGCAGACCGGCCACGGGCAGGAGCAGGGCCAGGCCGGCGGCGGGCAGCAGCAGCCGCCACCAGAGCCGACGGCGGACCGGGGCGCCGCGCCGGGTCACCCCGAGCGGCTCGACCACCACCGCGCGCAGCGCCAGCATCGCCACCAGTACGGCAAGCGCCGGCACCGCCAGCACGACGGCCAGCAGCAGTGCGACGGGCGGCCGGATGTCGGCGGCGTACACACTGATGTTGTAGAGGGTGACCAGCGGGACCAGTTGGCGGCCGGCGAGCAGGAAGCCGATGCCGACGGCGACGCCGAGCAGCGCGCCGGCGGCGGCCTCCCCGGCGGCGATCCGCCGGACCATCGTGGTGTCCGCGCCGACCAGCCGCAGCGCGGCGAGCCGGCGGTCCCGGCGTTCGCCGCCGTAGCGCACGGCGGAGCCGAGGAACACCGCGATGGGCAGCAGCAGCACCACGAAGATGACAGCCACCAGCAGCATCAGCACGGGGCTGAGACCTTCGCCGGGCAGCCCGCCGCCGAACCTGTCCAGCCGGGTCGCCCCGTGCGCGTCGGTCAGCCGGTCGTCGCCCTGGTAGTAGGCCAGCTCGTGGGGGCCGGCGAGGCCCGCGTCGGCGATGGTGCCGGTGACCCGCGCGCCGCCGAGGCGGGGGGCGAACAACGGGCCGGCGGGGGAGTCGAGCAGCCGGCGTAGGGCGGGGGAGACGACCACCTCACCGGCGGCGGGCAGGGCGGTCAGTCCCGGTGGGACGGGTGCGGCCGGTCCCTCCGGCCGCACCAGCCGGCCCCGCACCGGCCGACCCCGGAACTCGGTGTCCACCGGGTGGACCAGCAGGGTGCCGGGACCGGCCGCTACCTGTTCGCCCATCCGCAGGTCGTCGCGGGCGTCGCCGCGCGCCTGCCGGGCGTCCAGCGCGCCGGGCACGGCGGTGGCGAGCAGCAGCATGGCCACCCCGATGCCGACGCCGACGGCGGTGAGCAGCGCCCGGATCCAGCCCTCCCGGCCGCCGGTGACGGCCATCCGGGCACCCATGGCCAGGTCCGCGACCGCGCCCCGGCCGATCACGCCGCGACCTCCAGATTCCGGGTACGCCCGTCGCGCACCACGACCTCCCGGTCGGAGTACGCGGCGACCCGCGCCTCGTGGGTGACCAGCACCACCGCCGCCCCGGTGTCCCGGGCGGCCTCGGTGAGCAGCCGCATCACCCGTTCGCCGTTGAGCGAGTCGAGCGCGCCGGTCGGCTCGTCGGCGAAGATCACCCGGGGGCGGGTGACCAGCGCGCGGGCCACCGCGACGCGCTGCCCCTGGCCGCCGGAGACCTCGCCGGGGCGCTTGCCGCCGACGTCGGTCACCTCCAGCCGTTCCAGCCACTGCCCGGCCCGCTGTTCGGCCGCACGCCGGGGGACCCGGGCCAGCCGCAGCGGCAGGGCGATGTTCTCCAGGCAGGTCAGCTCGGGCACCAACTGGCCGAACTGGAAGACGAACCCGAAGGCCTCCCGGCGCAGGGCGCTGCGCCGGGCGTCGCTCATCGTGACCAGGTCCTGGCCGTCGAAGACGACCCGGCCCCGGTCGGGGCGGACGATCCCGGCCAGGCAGTGCAGCAGGGTGGACTTGCCGGAGCCGGACGACCCGAGCACCGCGACCACCTCGCCCTCGTCGATGCGCAGCGCGGCGTCGACAAGTGCCACCGTCTCGCCGAAGCGGCGGTGCAGGCCCTCGGCTGCCAGCAGCGGCGCGCTCATCGGCGCACCTGCGCGGCCAGCTCGTCGAGGCGGGCGGTGGTGAGTTCGAGCCAGCGCAGGTCGGCCTCCAGGTGGAACAGGGCGTGGTCGCAGATCAACTGCTCGGCGAGGTCGCCGTCGCGCTTGCGGCGGGTCAGGTCCCGCATCAGCCGTAGGTGCTCGGCGCGCTGCACGTCGAGCAGTTCGGCCGCCGCGCGGCCGGTGAGCAGGGCGAGCACCACCTTGGTATAGAGGACGCTCTGCAGGTAGGGCTCGGGCTGTTCCGGGCGGGCCAGCCACTGCGCCACGTCGGTGACGCCGGCCTCGGTGATGGCGTACCGCTTGCGGTCGGGGCCCTCGCCGGGCTCGACCGCCTCCACCTCGACGAGGCCGCCGCGCAGCAGCCGGGACAGAGTCGCGTAGACCTGGCCGTAGGCGACCGGGCGGGCGTGGCCGAAGTGTTCGTCGTAGCGCCGTTTGATGTCGTAGCCGTGCCGGGGGGTCGCCTCCAGCAGGCCGAGAAAGGTCTGGCCGATGGACATGCGGAGCACTATACACACCGCGTATACATGCGTTGTCTACACCCCGCGCCGAGGCTGTCGTGACCGCTTCCCGACGCCGCGCCCTGCGGTGCCCGCGAATGTGACACCGTCCGACGGATTGACCGGCAGATTGATACATGTCAGTGTTTGCTTCCCTGGCGTTTCCGCCGCGATCCCACCCCCGGATCGCGGGTCTCCCGTCCACCCCCGGTCACATCCGACAGACGGGACGGTGACGCCTGGGCGGATGCCCCGCCGACCCCCATGAGGAGCACGCATGAAGCGCAGAACCCTGGCGATCGCCGCCGTCACCGCGGTGACGCTCGCCCTGGCCGCGCCACCGGCCTCGGCCACCCCGGCCGCCCGGCCGGCCACCGCCGCGCCGGCCGTCGCCGCGCTCGCCGCGCCGGACGTCCAGGTCAGCAACGTCCAGGCGCACCTGGCCCAGTTGCAGAACATCGCCACCAGCAACGGCGGCAACCGGCGGGCCGGCTCGGCCGGCTACACCGCCTCGGTCGCCTACGTGAAGTCCAAGCTCCAGGCCGCCGGCTACACGGTCACCGAGCAGACCTGCACCAGCTGCACCTACCAGGGCAACAACGTGATCGCCGAGTGGCCGCAGGGCCCGACCACCGACGTGGTCATGTTCGGCTCGCACCTCGACGGGGTCGCCGCCGGGCCGGGCATCAACGACAACGGCTCCGGCTCGTCGGTGCTGCTGGAGAACGCCCTGGTGCTGGCCCAGCAGAACCCGACCATGACCAAGCGGGTGCGGTTCGCCTGGTGGAACGGTGAAGAGCAGGGCCTGCAGGGCTCGAAGTTCTATGTCAACTCCCTGACCACCGCCCAGAAGGGCTACATCAAGGGGTACTACAACTTCGACATGGTCGCCTCCACCAACGGCGGCTACTTCATCAACCGGGTCACCTCCACCACGGCCGCGCCGCTGAAGGCGTACTGGGACTCGCTCGGGCTGTCGCCGGAGGAGAACACCGAGGGCCAGGGCCGCTCCGACGACTACTCCTTCCAGCAGGCCGGCATCCCGACCTCGGGTTACGCGATGGGGGCCAGCGCGCGTAAGACCAGCGCCCAGGCCAGCAAGTGGGGCGGCACCGCCAACGCCGCGTACGACCCGTGCTACCACTCGTCCTGCGACACCACCAGCAACATCAACGCCACCGGCCTCAACCGCAGTGCCGACGGCGTCGCGTACGCCATCTGGGACCTCGCGGTCGGCGGCGGCACCCCGACCAACGACTTCTCCGTCGCGGTCAGCCCGACCGCCGGCAGTGTGACCCGGGGCGGGTCCACCACCGCCACGGTCAGCACCGCCACCACCAGCGGCAGCGCCCAGACCGTCGCCCTGTCGGCCTCCGGCGCACCCAGCGGCGTGACCGTCTCGTTCAGCCCGTCGTCGGTCACCTCCGGCGGCTCGGCCACCATGACGGTCAGCGCGTCGTCGAGCGCCAGCCTCGGCAGCTTCACCCTCACCGTGACCGGCACCGGCTCGGCCACCCGCACGGTCAGCTACACCCTGACCGTCACCGGCACCGGTAGCTGCACCGGCGGGCAGGTCGTCGGCAACGGCGGCTTCGAGTCGGGCACCACGCCGTGGACGGCGACCTCGGGCGTCATCACCAGCTCGGCCAGCCAGCCGGCCCGCACCGGCTCATACAAGGCGTGGCTCAACGGCAACGGCAGCACCAGCACCGACACGCTCTCCCAGTCGGTGACCGTGCCGGCCGGCTGCTCGACGTACACCCTCGCCTTCTACCTGCACATCGACACCGCCGAGCGGACCACCACCACGGCGTACGACAAGCTGGTGGTGCAGGTCGGCAGCACCACGCTGGCGACGTATTCCAACCTCAACAAGGCGACCGGCTACACGCTGCGCTCATTCGACGTCGGCGCGTACGCCGGGCAGACGGTGATCCTGAAGTTCACCGGCACCGAGGACTCCTCGCTGCAGACCAGCTTCGTCGTCGACGACGTGACGTTGCAGGCGAGCTGAACGAATCCGGGTGGGGTGGCTCGTCCGCCCCACCCGGGACCGTCATGACGATAAATGTCGTACCCGGGTCGGACCATGGGGACATGGCTGCCCCCGCGCTGTCCCACCACAGTGGTCAACCCCGATCCGTGCCGCTGCGCGAGCTGCGTACCCGGCTGACCCAGCTGATCGCGATGGCCGAGTTGACCGACACGGTCACCCTGGTCACCCGCGACGGCGACCCCCGGCCGGTCGCCGCGATCGTGCCGGCCCCCGCCGCCCGCAGCGCCGCCCAGGCCCGCGCCGACGATGAACGCCTCGCCACGGTGACCGCCGGCTGGGCACGTCGGTTGGAGGAGTCGCACCGGCAGGGCGCCCGCCGGCACGCCGCCGAGCTGCGGGCCGTGACCGACGCGCTGACCGAGGTCTGGGCCGAGCTCGACCGGCGCGTCCCACCCGGCACCGACCCGGCCGTCGACCGGCTCCGCGCAGCCCAAGCCGACCTGCGCCACGACTGACCCTCGGGCCGGCCCGACGCCCGAGGCGACCGCGTCACACCCGACGCCCGGGCTGGCCCCCCTCACCCTCGACGCCCGGGGCGGTTCCGACCCGTGCCACGACCGGCACGCCCGCGGGTAGACGCGTCGTGCCCACTCGCCTCCACTTCCCGCCCCGCCCCCGGTGATCAAGGAGTTTGCGTCAAGTGATCAAGAGGTTTGCGTCAATCTGAAGATCGAAGCTGACGTAAACCTCTTGATCACCGAGAACGGGAACACGGGGGCCTGGCCGGATGCTGGTCATGCGGCCGGGGTGGGGGTCTGTGCCGGGTGGGCGGGGGCGCCCGGGCGGTCCAGCGTGCGCCATGGGCCGCCGAGTAGCGGGGTGAGCACCACCAGCAGGTAGCAGCAGCCGACGGTGAGCAGGGTGGGTGTGGTGCCGAACCGGTCAGCGGCCACCCCGGCGGTGAGCGCGCCCAGCGGGATGCCGGCCCAGCAGCCGGCCCCGATCACCCCGAAGACCCGGGCCCGCAGGTGGGCCGGCACCCGTTCCAGCTCCACCGCGCCGATCAGCGGGTTGATCGCGCCGGCGGCGAAGCCGGACCCGACGAAGACCGCGACGATCCACGGCAGCGGCGGGGCGGCGGCCAGCGCCCAGAACGGCGGCGCGCCGACCACGGCGAAGGCGGTGACGAAGGTGGCCCGGCGGGGCAGCCGGTGGCCGACCGCGCTGAACACCAGCGACCCGACCAGCGCCCCGCCGCCCATCGCGCCGACCAGCAGGCCGAACGCGCTGGGCCCGCCGAGTTCCCGGGCGGCCACCACCGGCAGCAGCACGTTGCTCTTGGTGGCGTCGAAGAAGTTGGTCACCAGCACCAGCAGCACCACCGCGCGCAGCAACGGCTCCCGGGCCAGGAACCGCACCCCGGCGGCGAATTCTCGCCAGTAGCCGCCGCCGGCCGGGTCGGCGGGCGTGGCCGGACGCAGCGACCGGGGCACCAGCACCGCCACGACCAGCGCGGAGACCGCGAAGGTGGCGGCGTCCAGGGCCAGCACGGGGAGCGCGCCGAGGGTAGCGACGAGCAGGCCGGCCACCGGTGCGCCGATCAGCCGGGCGCCCCGCTCGCTGGCCTCGTACCAGCCGACGGCCCGTTCCAGCGGCACCCCGGCGGCGGTTGCCGCCTCCGGCAGCAGGGCGTTGCGGGCGGTCTGTCCGGGGGTGTCGAGCAGGCCGCTGGCGAAGACCAGCCCGAGCAGCGCCCAGAACGGCAGGCCGACGGTGGCGTCGAGCAGCGGCACGGCAGCGACCGTCAGCCCGGACACCACATCGGCCAGGACGCTGGCCCGCCGGTAGCCGATCCGGTCCACCAGCACCCCGCCGAGCACCCCGCCGAGCACCACCGGCACGGTGACGACCGCGCCGGTGAGGCCGGTGGCGGCGGGCGATCCGGTCTCGGCGAGCACATAGAGCGGCAGCGCGATCAGGGTGAGCATGTTGCCGGTGAGCGAGACGGTGTGACCGACCAGCAGGCCGACAAGTGGGGCGCGGCGGCGCGGCGGCGTCACCGGGGATCCCGGAAGGCGTGGAACATCAACGTCACGGTCTCGGCCCCCGGCCGGGCCGGGTCGCTGCGGTCGCGCCAGCGGGCGGCCAGCGCCTCCAGGTCGGCCCGCAGCTCGATCAGCTCGTCGCTGGTCAGGTGCAGCCAGGAGTCGCTGCTGGCGGTGCCGCGCACCCACTGCGGGTCGAGGGTCGCCTCGACGTCGAGGTAGTGGCCGAGCCGTTCCACGTACCGGTCGAGGACCGCGCGGCGCAGCAGGTCGGAGGCGGCCCGGCGCTCCGGGTCGGCGAGCGCGTCGACCGGCTCCCAGGACGTCCGGGTGTGTGCCGCGCGCCACCAGCGTTCGCGGCGGTCGCGGGCGTGCTCGGGGGCCTCCTCGACGAAGCCGTGCTGGGCCAGTTTGCCGAGGTGGTAACTGACCGAGCCGACCGCCTCGTCGATGGCGTCGCTGAGCATGCCGACGCTCTGTGGGCCCCCGACGCGCAGCTCGCCGAGCAGCCGCAAGCGGGTCGGGTGGGCCAGCGCACGCATCGCCCGGGGGTCGGTGAGGTGCAGGGTGGATTCCTCCGTCATGCCGCCACAGTAAAAGGACAAGACTTGAAGTACAAGACTTCTTGTATAACTGGCGCGACCGGCCGGCGGTCGACGCGCTGCGGACCGCACGCGGGGCGGGGACAATCCGACGGGAGCATCGGCCGGGGACCGGCCGGCGCGTGAGCCGGAGGCGGTGTCGATGAGCGGATCGGCGGTGGCGGCCGGGCCCGTCCGGGCCGGGGGCGGGCAGTGACGTCCGGTGTCGCGCTGACCTTCGCCCTCGGCGCGGCGTTCGGCTACGGCGTCGGCTCGGTCCTGCAGGCCGTCGGGGCGCGGCGCGGCGCCAGCACCCTGCGCGCCCTCGGGCACCCGCTCTATCTCGCCGGTCTGGCCTGCGACACGCTGGCCTGGCTCGCCTCCCTGGTCGCCCTCCAGCAGCTGCCCGTGTACGCGGTCCAGTCGGTGACCGCCGGCTCCCTCGCCGTCACCGTGGTCATCGCCCGGATCGTGCTCGGCGCGCGCCTGCGCCGCCGCGACACCGCGGCGATCCTGCTCACCGTCGCCGCCCTGACCGTCATCTCGCTGGCCGCCGGCCCCGAACCGCCGGTCACCACGTCGACGGCGCTACGGGTCGGCCTGGCCGTCGCGGCGGTGCTGACCGCCGCCGCCGGGGTCGCCGCCCTGCGGGTGGCCCGGCCGATCGTCGCCGCCACCCTGGCCGGGGTGGCCTGGGGTATCACCGCGCTGTGCGCCCGGGCGTTCACCCCACCGACGGACCCGCTGGGCCAGCCGGGTGCGGCGGTGTGGGACCTGCTGCGGGAGCCGGTGAGCTGGGGACTTGTCGTCTCCGGCGTGACCGGGACGATCCTCTACGCGCACGCGCTGCGGCACGGGCAGGTCGGGCCGGTCACCGCCGTGCTCTGGGCGGTCGAGATCGTCGTCCCGTCGGTCGCCGGGGTGCTGCTGCTCGGCGACGGGGTACGCGCCGGCTGGCTACCCTGGGCGGTCGCGGCCACCCTGGCCACCGTCGCCGCGGCCGTGGTGCTGACCAGCGCGCCGGGCACCGCGGACACGGCCGAGGCGGACGACGCCCCGGGCTGAGCCCGCAGCCCGCCCCGCGAGCCGTCCGACCGCAGCCGGTCGGGCTCAGCCCGGGCGGCGGCCCTCGCCGGCCGGGCGGCGACCCTTGAGCCGGCGGCCCAGTTCCCGGGCGATCTCCCGGTTGGCGTCGCGCTCGGCGAGGACCTGTCGCTTGTCGTACGAGCGGCGGCCCCGGGCCAGCCCGAGCTCCACCTTGGCCCAGCCGTTGCTGAAGTACATCGACAGGGGCACCAGGGTCACCCCGCCGTCGCGCAGCTTCTCCAGGATCCGGGCGATCTCCACCCGACGCAGCAGCAGCTTGCGGGTACGCCGGGGCTGGTGGTTGGTCCAGGTGCCGTAGCCGTACTCGGCGATGTGCAGGCCGTAGAGCATGAGCTCGCCGTCGCGTTCCTGGGCGAACGCGTCGACGAGCGACACCCGACCCTCGCGCAGCGACTTGACCTCGGTGCCGGCCAGCACGAGGCCGGCCTCGTAGGTCTTCAGGACGGTGTAGTCGTGCCGGGCCTTCTTGTTGGCGGCGATGAGCCTGCGCTCCGCGTCCCGCGACACGACGACCTCCCTGACCCTGACGGCCCGGCTGACCGGATCCACCTGCGGCGTACACCCTACCGGCCGGTGCCGGCCCGGCACCTCCGTGGCAGGATCGCCGCATGGCGGTATGGGCGGCGATCACGCCGGAGGACCGGGACTGGACCTTCGTCATCGACGACGGATGCGCCGAGTGCGGCTTCGTGCCGCAGCAGGCCGAGGCGACCGGCGACCGGCTGCGCGCCACCGTTCCGGTCTGGCGGGAGGTGCTGTCCCGGCCCGAGGCGGCCCGGCGGCCCGTGCCGACCGTCTGGTCGCCGGTCGAGTACGCCTGCCACGTGCGGGACACCTGCCGGATCTTCCGGGGTCGGCTGGCGCTGATGCTCGACGAGGACGACCCGGTCTTCCCCAACTGGGACCAGGACGCCACGGCCGTCGAGGACGACTACGTCCACCAGTCACCGACCCGGGTGGCCGGGGAACTCGCCGCGCAGGCCGAGGCGACCGCCGCCGCGTTCGACGCCGTCACGCCCCCACAGTGGGCCCGGCCGGGCCGGCGCAGCAACGGTTCGGTGTTCACCGTGCGCCGCTTCGCCGTCTACCTCCTGCACGACGTGGCGCACCACGTGCACGACGTCACCCGCCCGGCGACCATCCGCTGACCCCGGCGACGTCGAGCGGGCCGACCGGGGTCGGTTCGGGGCCGGGGCCGGTCGGGGTGGCGTAGCCCCCGGGGGAGCCGCCGGGCCGGTAGGGTCCGCTGCCGTGATCGACGCCGACTTCCTCGCCGAGACCCGCGCCTCCTACGACACGATGGCCGCCGGGTACGCCACCCGGTTCCGTGCCGAACTCGCCGCCCGCCCGGTCGACCGGGCCATGCTCGCCGCGTTCGCCGAGACCGTCCTGGCCGGCGGGGGCGGCCCGGTGCTCGACGTCGGCTGCGGCCCCGGCCGGATCACCGGCCACCTGCGCGCCCTCGACCTGACCGTCACCGGGCTCGACCTGTCACCCGGGATGCTGGCGCAGGGCCGGCTCGCCCACCCGGACCTGCGCTTCGTCGAGGGCTCGATGCTGGACCTGCCGGTGGCCGACGGCGTCCTCGCCGGCCTGGTCGCCTGGTACAGCGTCATCCACGTGCCGGACGAGTGGCTGCCCCGGGTCTTCGCCGAGTTCCGCCGGGTGCTCGCCCCCGGCGGGCACGCGCTCGTCGCCTTCCAGGTCGGCGACGAGACGGTGCGTTACACCGAGGCCTGGGGCGACCCGGTCTCCCTGGCGTTCCGTCGTCGTCATCCGGACCACGTGGCGACGTTGTTGCACGCCGCCGGGCTGCCCGAGCGGGCCCGGATGTGTCGCGCCCCACAGGAGTTCGACGGTGCCACCGAGCGCACCCCGCAGGCCTGCCTGCTCGTTCGTCGGGAGGACGACCGGGCGTGACCGGGCCGCCACGGCACCTCGTATCCTGTTGCGCGGACCGGACCCACCCGTACGAGGAGGTTGGTGTGAGCAGTCGGACCGAGACGCTGGAGTTCCAGGCGGAGACACGCCAGCTGCTGCAACTGATGGTGCATTCCATCTACTCGCACAAGGACATCTTCCTGCGCGAGCTGATCTCCAACGCCTCCGACGCGTTGGACAAGCTCCGGCTGGAGTCGCTTGTCGACTCCGACCTCGACGTCGACACCTCTGACCTGCACATCGAGCTGGTGACCGACCCGGAGGCCCGGACCCTCACCGTCCGGGACAACGGCGTCGGCATGTCCCGCGAGGACGTCGTCTCGCTGATCGGCACCATCGCCCGTTCCGGCACCGCCGAGCTGCTGCGCAAGCTCAAGGAGTCCAAGGAGAACGCCGGCGGTGAGCTGATCGGCCAGTTCGGCGTCGGGTTCTACTCGACGTTCATGGTCGCCGACCGGGTCACCCTGCTCACCCGGCGGGCCGGGCAGACCGAGGGCACCCGCTGGGAGTCCACCGGCGAGGGCACGTACGTGGTGGAGACGGTCGACGACGCCCCGCAGGGCACCTCGGTCACCGTGTACCTCAAGCCCGCCGACGACGAGGACAACCTGCACGACTACGCCGACCGGAACACGATCCGGCAGATCGTCAAGCGGTACTCGGACTTCATCGCCTGGCCGATCCGTACCACAGTGCCGGGCGTCGACGGCGGCGAACCCACCGTGGAGACCCTCAACTCCCGCAAGGCGCTCTGGGCCCGCCCGCGCGACGAGGTCGCCGAGGAGGAGTACCAGGACTTCTACCGGCACGTCAGCCACGACTGGACCGACCCGCTGGAGACCATCCACATGCGCGGGGAGGGCACGTTCGAGTACGAGGCGCTGCTGTTCCTCCCCGCCCACGCGCCGTACGACCTCTACCAGGCCGACGGTCGACGCGGGGTGCAGCTCTACGTCAAGCGGGTCTTCGTGATGGACGACTGCGCCGCGTTGATGCCGACCTACCTGCGCTTCGTCAAGGGCGTGGTGGACGCCCACGACCTGTCGCTG
Source organism: Micromonospora sp. DSM 43699 (assembly GCF_055517075.1). NCBI lineage: Bacteria > Bacillati > Actinomycetota > Actinomycetes > Micromonosporales > Micromonosporaceae > Micromonospora > Micromonospora sp. DSM 43699. Next base: position 22,561 of record NZ_JBTMMT010000012.1, on the reverse strand, counting down.
AACATCTCCCGGGAGATCCTCCAGCAGGACCGGCAGATCCAGATCGTCCGCCGCCGGCTGGTCCGCAAGGTGCTCGCCACGGTCAAGGAGATGCGCACCGGCAACCCGGAGAAGTTCGCCACCTTCTGGGGCGAGTTCGGTCGGGTGGTCAAGGAGGGTCTGCTCGAGGACCAGGACAACACCGAGACCATCCTGGAGCTGGTCTCGGTGGCCTCCACCCACCACGACACCGAGCCCACCAGCCTGGGCGAGTACGTGGCGCGGATGAAGGAGGGCCAGGGCGAGATCTACTACGCCACCGGTGAGAGCCGCACCATGCTGGAGAACTCCCCGCACCTGGAGGCGTTCCGGGCCAAGGGCTACGAGGTGCTGCTGCTCACCGACCCGGTCGACGAGGTGTGGGTGGAGCGGGTCGGCCAGTTCGACGGCAGGCCGCTGCGCTCCATCGCCAAGGGCCAGGTCGACCTGGAGACCGAGGAGGAGCGCAAGGACACCGAGGTCGCCCGCGAGCAGCAGAACAAGGAGTACGCCGAGCTGCTCTCCTTCCTCGGCGGGGCGCTCACCGACACGGTGAAGGAGGTCCGGCTCTCCTCCCGGCTGACCACCTCGCCCGCGTGCATCGTCGGCGACGCGCACGACATCACCCCGACCCTGGAGAAGATGTACCGGGCGATGGGGCAGGAAATCCCCCCGGTGAAGCGGATCCTGGAGCTCAACCCGACCCACCCGCTGGTCACCGCCCTGCGCGTCGCCCACCAGCGGGGTGACGACACGTCCGCGCTGACCGAGACCGCCGAGCTGTTGTACGGCACGGCGCTGCTCGCCGAGGGCGGCGACCTGGCCGACCCGGCCCGGTTCGCCCGGCTGCTCGCCGACCGGCTGGCCCGTACCCTCTGATCCGCCCACCGTCCCGGCCGGGCACGCACCCGGCCGGGACCGGCGGCGGCCGGGTATGGGGTGACTCGTCGGGCGGTCGGCCGCCGCGCCGGATAGGGTGGTCGGAGGTGTGCCGGGAAGTCTGGTCGGCGATGGACGACGCCATCCCTGTCGACGAGGAGTTTCCGTGACCAACGCCACCCGGCGACGCCCCAGCCTGTTCGCCCGCCGGTCCTGGGGCGAGACCAGCCGGATCTCCGCCATCCTCCGCCGGGAGACCGTGGGTGGGGCACTCCTGCTCGGCGGCGCGCTCATCGCGTTGATCTGGTCCAATTCCCCCTGGTCGGGGGCGTACCAGGCGCTGCGGGACACCACAGTCGGCCCGGCGTGGTGGCACCTGGACCTGAGCGTGGCGACCTGGGCCGCCGACGGCCTGCTGGCCGTGTTCTTCTTCGTCGCCGGGCTGGAGCTCAAACGCGAGTTCGTCGCCGGTGACCTGCGTGACCCCCGTCGTGCCGCGGTGCCGGTGGCGGCGGCCGTCGGCGGGGTGGTCGTGCCGGCCGTCCTGTACTACCTGATCGCCGCCGGGGCGGGCGACGGCGCGGGCCGGGGCTGGGCGATTCCGACCGCCACCGACATCGCCTTCGCCCTGGCGGTGCTCGCCGTGGTGGGCCGGTTCCTGCCGTCGGCGTTGCGGACCTTCCTGCTCACCCTTGCGGTGGTCGACGACCTGCTCGCCATCATGATCATCGCGGTCTTCTACACCTCGGACCTGGCCGTCGCCCCGCTGCTGGGCGCGTTGCTGCCGCTCGCCGCCTTCGCGATCCTCGTGCAGCGCCGGATCCGGTCGTGGTGGCTGTTGCTGCCGCTCGCCGCCCTCACCTGGGTGCTGGTGCACGAGTCGGGGGTGCACGCCACCGTCGCCGGGGTGCTGCTCGCCTTCACCGTGCCGGTGGTCCGCAGCGCGGCGGCCGGCGGCCCGGACGCCGGCCCCGGCCTGGCCGAGCACTTCGAGCACCGGGTCCGGCCGATCTCCGCCGGCATCGCCGTGCCGGTCTTCGCGTTCCTGTCCGCCGGCGTCACCATCGGCGGCCTCGCCGGACTGGCCACCGCGCTGACCGACCGGGTCGCGGTGGGCATCGCCGTCGGCCTGGTCGTCGGCAAGCCGATCGGCATCCTGGCCGCGACCTGGTTGGTGTCCCGGTTCACCCGGGCCGACCTCGACGAGGGCCTCAACTGGCTCGACGTGCTCGGTCTCGCGCTGCTCGGCGGGATCGGCTTCACCGTCTCGCTGCTGATCGGGGAACTCGCCTTCGGCCTGGGCAGTGCCCGCGACGACCACGCCAAGGTCGCGGTGCTCGCCGGGTCGCTGCTGTCGGCGCTGCTGGCCAGCGTCATCCTGCGCGCCCGGAGCCGGGTCTACCGGCGGGTGCACGAGGCGGAACGCGTCGACCTGGACCGCGACGGCGTGCCGGACGTCTTCCAGCCGGAACCGCAGCGGCCCACCGACGCCGGGCCCGCCGACGCTGGGCCCGCCGTCTCCGCGCCGGATCCGGCGCGGCCCGCCGATGCCGGAGACAGTCTGCCCGGTACGCGGTAGGGTCTCACGTCAATGGCTCGGACACAGCTCTACCTGGTCCGTCACGGCGAACAGGATCCGACCTCGGATCACGGCCCGGACGGCGGACTCTCGCCGCGCGGTCGTGAGCAGGCGGACCGGCTGGGTCACCGGCTGCGCACGGTGCCGTTCTCGACCATCCACCACAGCGCGCTGGCCCGCGCCGCACAGACCGCGGACATCGTCGCCAGTCACCTCCCTCAGGTGCCGAGACACGCCTGCGACCTGGTGGCGGACCGGACGCCGGTGCCTTCCACCGCGCGACGTGACAGCTACCCGGACCGATGGCATGCCTGGCTGGACGGGGTGCCCGCCGACGAGCGCGACGAGGACGCGGCGGCCCTGCGCGCCGCTGTCGGCCGGCTGGGCGTGACCGGGGAGGAGGACCGCGACGAACTGCTGATCACGCACAACTTCGTGATCGGCTGGTTCGTCCGGCACGTGCTCGACGCCCCGCAGTGGCGTTGGCTGGGCCTCCACCAGGCCAACTGCGGGATCACCGTCGTGCGGTGGCAGTCCGATCGGCCACCCACCCTGGTCAGCTTCAACGACACCGGGCACCTTTAGCGGTCGGGCAGCTGTCCGTGCTGACGTCGCACTGTCCGTGCTGACGTCGCACTGTCAACGGGTGGGCGCTGGCGTTCACCCTGCCCGGTCCCGGGCCAGGGCAGAGCGCCGGTCCACCCGGTAAACGAGCGCCTGCCCACCCGGGAAGCGACAGTGGACACGCCGACGGCCGGCCGTCGCGGTGGCGACGACCGGCCGCTGCCGGCAGGGGTGGGTCAGCTCAGGGTGAGCGCGGTGTCGTCCACCACGAAGGACGTCTGCAGGCTGCTGTCCTCCACCCCGCTGAACGAGAGGGTGACGGTGCTGCCGGCCGACGCCGAGACGTCGAAGCTGCGCTGCACGTACCCGCTCGCGGCGTTGACGTTGGAGTACGTCGCCAGGGTGGTGCTGCCGGCCTTGACGGTCAGCTTGTCGTAGGCCGTGCTGCCCGACTCGGCGGTGTCGATGTGCAGCCAGAAGGAGAGCGTGGCCCGGCAACCGGCCGGGATGCTCACCGACTGGGTGACGGTGTCGGTGTGGGTCGAGCCGTACCCGTTCAGCCACGCCTTGTACGAGCCACCGTGCGCGGCCTGGCTGGCCGAGCTGGTGATCACGCCCGAGGACGCGGTCCAGCCGGTGGCGCCGGACTCGAAGCCGGGGTTGGTCAGCTTCTGGCCCGAGCAGCCGCCCGAGGTCGGGGTCGGCGTCGGGGTCGAGGTGGCGGTCGGGGTCGGCGTCGGGGTGCCGGTGGTGCAGGTCGGGTCGGCGGACTGTGCCGGCACGCTCACCGCGTCCCAGGCGGCCTTGACCGTGTTGAACTCGGTGCAGCTGCCCGGGTAGAGGGTCTTGGCAGCCTGCAGCGTCCAGGTGCGGTACTTCAGGTACGACGAGGTCGACGTCTTCAGCAGCATCGCGTTGTACATGATCTTGATGGCCTTCTGGATGCCCAGACCGGTCACGGTGCTGCTGTTGCAGGTCGGGCTGGTCGGCTGGCCGTTGGTCGGGTTGCTGCCCATGGCCAGCAGGTAGAACCAGTGGTTGCCGGGGCCGGCCGCCGCGTGCACCTCCTGGCTGGGGATGCTGCTGGAGTAGCAGTTGGCGTCGCCCAGCGCGGACGGGTTGTACATGTTGCGGATCGGGCCGCTGCCGACCAGGTTGATCTTCTCGCCGACCAGGAAGTCCGGTGCGTCGTAGGTGGACGGCTCGTTGGCGAACCACTCGGTGGCCGCGCCGAAGGTGTCGGCGACGAACTCCTGGGTGTTGCCCCGCGAGATGCCGCCCGGGGTGGTGTCGTCGATGCCGTGGCCGATCTCGTGGGCCACCACGTCGAGCGAGCCGATCCACTGCCCGGCGGTGTTCTTGCCGATCTGCACCTGGGAACCGTCGTAGTAGGCGTTCTGGTCGTTGAGGCCGACCCGGATCGGCCACGCGCCACCGCTGCCGTTCGCGCCGTTGCGGCCCAGCCACTGCGACAGCATCTTGTGCTCGGTCTGCGCCGAGAACAGCGCGTCGACGCAGCCGGTCTCCTTGCTGGTGCCGGTGCCGTTGCCCCAGACGTCGTCCGGGCCGGAGAACGTGGTGTTGTTCGCGGCGTCCTGGCAGCTCTGGTTGGTGACGGTCGGGTCCTTGAGCGAGTAGGTGCTGCCCGACTGGGTGGTGTTCAGGGTGACCGGGCCGTTCCATGCCCCGGTGCCGGTGCCCCGGACGACGTGCTCCTGGGTGCCGAGCACCACGCCGGTGACGGCGTCCACGTCGACGGTCAACCGGCTGGGGCCGTCGGCCCCGGTGCCGGTGACGGTGGTCTCCCAGGCCAGCGCGGGCCGGGCGCCCAGGGTGTGCACGACAAGCGTGGTGCCCTCGACGCCGGCGACCTTCCGCAGTTGGGCGCGGGCGGTCCGCTCAGCCGCGGTGGCGGTGAGCTTCGGGGTGGTGGACAGCTCGCCGATGCTCTGCTGCTGGGCGACGGAGGCGTAGGTGACCTCGCCGGTGGCAGTGGTGGCCAGCACGAAGTCGCCGCCGACCACGGGCAGGCCCTTGTAGGTGCGTTCGTACGGCACGTACTGGGTGCCCTCGGAGGAGATGACCGGCCGTTGCACGAACGCGTCGCCGGCGCTGGCGTGCAGGTAGCCGGGGCGGCTGGCGACCAGCGAGTTGGCCGCGCCGACGGCGGCGGCGCGGGCCTGGGCCGGGTTCGGGGTGGGATGCGACGGCGCGGCCTGTACCGCCGCGGTGGTGCCCGCGGCGATCAGGCCGGCCGCGACCGCGCCGGAGAGCGCGACGAGGCGAGGGGAGAGCTTCAAGGGGGTGTGCTCCTGTTCTCGGGCGGCGCGGTGAGGCCCGGTGGGGTCGCGCGCCGATGTAGCGCTGAGGCATGGCCGCGACGGGCGGTCTCCGGGCTGCCGGCGGGCCCGGTGGGGGTGACCTTCCGTCGCGAGTCGCCGGGGGTTGGCGACTGCTGGAGGCACGATCACACGAGCGGGCACCCATATCAATGGGTTGACCCGGGCAACCATCCGTCAGAGATTCCGAAACCACTGTTTCCCATCGATGAACGGTAGTCGGACACCCCCCTCTGAACAGGTGATCCCCACTGGATCTTTTCCGGTCGGCCGTCCCAGTTGATTGTTTTCGCCGGAACGCGCGGCGGATGCGCATACACCCGGTCGACCAGCAGTACGACAACGTCGTCATGTCCGTCGTGCTCGGCCTGGCGGGCACGAGTCGGATGAGCGCTGATCGCCTACCATGCGGCTGTGCCGGACATCGACGGATCCCTCGCCGCCGCCCAGGTCTGGCGGGCACAGGGCGTCTGGTCGCAGGCCGCCCAACGGGCGAAGCGACGGATCACCCGGGGGCGACGGCTGGTCGCCGCGTTCACCGCCACCGCCGCCGTCGCCGGCACCGCGTCGGCCCGACTGGCCGAGCCCGCGCCCACCGTCGGCCGGGCGCTGGCGCTCGTCGCCGCCGCGTCGCTGCTGCTGGTACCGGTGGTCGGCCGCTGGGCGTCCCGGGACGCGGTGGCCACCTGGACCCGGCTCCGCGCGATCTCCGAGGCGTCGAAAGCGGAGCTGCACCGCTACCTCGCCCGCGTCACCCCATACGCCGACGACGATGCCGACGCCGTCCTGCTGCGCCGCTACGACCTGCTCCTGGCCTACGGCGGCGACCTGGTCGGGCCCACCCTCGACATCGTGCCGGCCGACCGTCCGCTGCCGGCCGTCTCCGACGTGCCGAGCTACCTCGTCGAACGGGTGCAGCGGCAGGTGGACGGCTACTACCTGCCGGCGGCGCGCAAGGCCGGCCGGGCCGCCGCCCGGATCGGTCGGGCGGCGACCGCGCTGACCGTCCTGGCCGCCCTGCTCTCCGCCGTCGCCGGGGTGCTCGGTGACGGCCTGGGCCTGACCGCCTGGGTCGGGGTGGTCGCGGTGGTCACCACGGCCCTGGTCGGTTACGGCGCGGCCCAACGCTACGAGCAGCAGCACCTCGAGTACGCCCGGACAGCCGACCAGTTGACCCGGCTGCGGCTGACCCGGGCGACCGGGCTCGGCTGGACCGACGACGACGCGTTCGTCGCCGAGGCCGAACGGATCATCGCCCAGTCCAACGCGGCCTGGATGGCCAAGATGGTCGAGGAAGATGGCGCAGCGCAGCAGTGACATGACGCCCCGTGGCAGATACCATCATCGATATCAGTGGTCGGCCGTCGGATGGACGGACGTCCGTCCACTTCCGACACAGATGGGGGCCCGACGTGGACCGCACCCAACGCCTGTCCGATCCCTTCCCGGCACCGATGAGCGACGTCCGGCGCACGCCACTGGGCCAGATCCCGGTCGACCGGGCCGACGCCGTCGCCCGGGTCGACGACCGCAGGGCAACACACCCGACCCGGGTCGATGTCGCATCCTTCGGCTCGCACGTCTGACCCGGTCGCCGCGCTCGTCGCCCCGCTGAGCCAGTACGTCCTCAAACTGACCAGCCGGTGCGACCTGTCCTGTGACCACTGCTACGTCTACGAGCACCCCGACCAGTCGTGGCGTCGTCAGCCCCGGTTGATGACGTCCGACACGGTCGAGGCCACCGCGCGACGGATCGCCGAGCACGCCGCCGCCCACCGGCTCGACACGGTGCGGGTGGTCCTGCACGGTGGGGAACCACTGCTCGCCGGCGCGGACCGGATCGCCGCCACCGCCACCGCCCTGCGTCGGGGCATCGCCCCGGTGGCCCGGCTCGACCTGCGCATGCAGTCCAACGGTGTGCTGCTCACCCCCGAGATCGCCGACGTCCTCGTGGCCCACGACGTCAAGGTGGGCATCTCCCTGGACGGCGACCGGACGGCGAACGACAGGCACCGCCGGTACGCCAACGGCGCGAGCAGCCACGACCAGGTGCGGCGCGCATTGGCCCTGCTGCGCCGGCCCGCGTACCGCAGCGTCTATGCGGGGCTGTTGTGCACCGTCGACCTGGCCAACGACCCGATCCGGGTCTACCAGGCGCTGCTCGCCGAGGAGCCGCCCCGGATCGACTTCCTGCTGCCGCACGCCAACTGGGACCGCCCGCCCGCCCGTCCCGACGGGATCGCCACGCCGTACGCGGACTGGCTGTTGACGATCCACCGACGCTGGCTGGCCGACGGCCGGCCGGTGCCGATCCGGTTGCTGGAGTCCCTGCTCGCCACCGCCGTCGGCGGCAGCACCGGCACCGAGGCGGTCGGGCTCGCCCCGGCCGACCTGGTCGTGGTCGAGACCGACGGCACCTTCGAACAGGTCGACTCGCTCAAGTCCGCCTTCCACGGTGCCGCCGCCACCGGCCTGGACGTCTTCCACCACCCGGTCGACGAGGCCGCGGCCCACCCCGGCATCGCCGTCCGCCAGTCCGGTCTGGCCGGCCTCTGCGCGACCTGCCGGTCCTGCCCACTGGTCCGCCGGTGCGGCGGCGGGCTCTTCGCCCACCGCTACCGCACGGGCACCGGCTTCGACAACCCGTCGGCCTACTGTGCCGACCTGGCCGCGTTGATCCGGGCCACGGCGGTGCCCGCCGACCCGGCGGCGGACCGGTCGGCCGACTCGCTGCACCCCGCCGTCCTGGACGATCTCGGCTCCGGCCGGGGCAGCGCGGAGTCGGTGGGGCAGCTCGCCGCGGTCCACCACGGCATCGTCCGGGCCCTGACGGTCGCCCTCAGCCCCACCGCCGGCACCGACCCGGTCGCGGCGGCCGGCTGGCGTCTCCTGGTCGACCTGGACGTCAGCGCGCCCGACGCCGTCCAGACCGTGCTGAGTCACCCCTTCGTCCGGTCGTGGGCGCAGCGCTGTCGGGCCGGAGCCACCGGCGAGCTGCCCCACCTCGCCGCCGTGGCCGCCGCCGCCGCGGTCCGGGCCGGCGTCGACGCCGACCTCCTGCTGCCGGTACGGGCCGGCGCGGTGCACCTGCCGACGCTCGGCGCGATAGTGGTCGACACCGGCACCGACACCGTGCCCGTGGTCGTCTCCGGCGGCACGGTCGAGCTGCGGGCCGGCCGGCGACGGGTGCGGGTCCGGCCGGTCGTCGGGTCCAACCCGGACCGGTGGCAGCCGACCCGGGCGGCCCACACCGACGGCGGCACCGTCCTGCTGGAGGACACCGACCCGTACCGGGACTGTTTCGACCTGCCGGTGGCGTCCCGGCTCAGCCCGGTGGTCGCCGACCGCTGGACCCGGCAGGTGCAGCGGGCGGTCGACCGCCTCGACGACGAGGCCGCCGGCTACGCCGCCGGTGTCCGTGCCCTGCTGCGCGCCGTGGTGCCGCTGCGGCCCGACCCGTCCGGTCGGTCCCGCAGCGCCGCCGCCCGGTCCGCGTTCGGCGCGGTGGCCGTCACCCCGGTCGCCGACGACGCCGCGCTGGCGGTGCTGCTCGTCCACGAGGTCCAGCACCTCAAGCTGGACGCGGTGCTCGACGTCTGCGAGCTGTTCGATCCCGCCGACGCCCGGCGGCTGCGGGTGCCCTGGCGCGACGACCCCCGCCCGGTGGAGGGCGCGCTGCACGGCGTCTACGCCCACCTGGCGGTCGCCGACGTGTGGCGGCAGCGGCCCGGCGTCGAGGCGGCGACACACTTCCGGCGCTACCGGGAGTGGACCGACGGGGCGGTGGACGCGCTGCTCGACCTCGGCAGTCTGACAGTCGACGGTGAACGCTTCGTCCGGCGGCTGCGCGCCACCCTGGACGACTGGCGGTGACCTGCCGGTCCGCCCTCGCCGCCGACCTGCGGGCGCTCGGGGTGCCGGTGGGCGCGACCGTGCTGGTGCACTGCGCGCTGTCCCGGGTCCGGCCCGGCCCGGGTGGACCGGCCACCCTGCTCGCCGCGCTGCGCGACGTCCTCGGCGACGGCGGCACCGTGGTCGTGCCGACACAGACGGCCGGCAACTCCGTCACCTCGCCGGCGTTCCGGGCCGCCACCGCGGGGCTGACCCCCGGTCAGGCCGCCCTTGTCGAGGCGGCCATCGCGCCGTTCGACCCGGCGCACAGCCCGGCACAGGGGATGGGGGTGTTCGCCGAGCACGTCCGGCGGCGGGCCGGCGCCCTTCGTAGCGTCCACCCGCAGACCTCGTTCGCCGCCCTCGGCCCGGCCGCCGCCGCGCTGACCGCCCGGCACGACCTGGACTGCCACCTCGGTGACCGGTCCCCGCTGGGCGCGCTGTACGCCGGTGACGCCCTGGTGCTGCTGCTGGGCGTCGACTGGTCGGTGTGCACCGCGTTCCACCTCGCCGAGTACCGGTGCCGCCGGCCCGCGCCCCACCGGTCGTACCGCTGCTACGTCCGCGACCCGGACGGCCGCCGCGTGCACCGGGACTTCCTGGCCCCGCACCTGGACGACGCCGACTTCCCGCTGATCGGCGCGGCCGTGGTGGCCGGCGGGGCGGTCCGGTCCGGGCCGGTCGGCTCCGCCGAAGGCCACCGCGTCCGGCTGCGCTCCGCCGTCGACCTCGCCCGCGGGTGGATGGATGAGCACCGACCGGCGTGAACGGGACAGCGCGAGGTTGGCCCCTGTCGATACTGTGGTCGGCCGGGAGTGGCTGCGCCGGGCGGGAGCGTTAGGTGGCGGAGGAACGGTTCTGGGAGGACGAGAGCGCCCCCGTGTTCTTCCTCAGCTACGCCCGCACCCGCAACCGGGTGGCGGCGCCCCCACGGGACACCAACCAGAAGGTCTTCCAGCTCTTCGTCGACCTCTCCGACCACGTCGTCGAACTGCTCGGCCTGGGACCGGGACGGACGGCCGGCTTCATGGACCGGATGCTCGACGGAGGGCAGTTGTGGACCGACGACCTCGCCTTCGCCGCCGGCCACAGCCAGGTGTTCATTCCGCTCGTCTCACCGCACTACCTGGGCAGCGAGTGGTGTGCCCGGGAGTGGGACGCCTTCACCCGGCGGCAGGCCCACCCCCGCCCGGACGCCGAGCCGTCGGCGGGGGAGACCCCGGTGATCCCGGTCAACTGGTCGGTGGTGGAGCGCAGACGCATGCCCGAGGTCGTGTCGCGGCGGCAGATGTTCGCCCCCACCCGGTTACCCTCGGACATCGCTCCGCAATACCACGAGGAGGGCATCTACGGTCTGCTCAGCCTCGGTCGCAACGGCAAGGACGCCTACGACGCGGTGGTCTGGCGGCTGGCCCAGCGGATCGCCCGGGCATACCGCACACACTGGGTCGAGCCGGTGGTCCCGACCGACCTGCGGCAGCTGCGCGACCGGTTCGAGGAGGACGGGCATGACCTGGTCTGACAGCTCCTCGCCCGGGGTCACCGGCCAGGAGACCTACTTCTTCCTCAGCTACGCGCACTCCGTCCCGCTGTCGGACGCCGCCCGGCCGGACACCGACTACTGGGTCGGCCAGTTCTTCCAGGACCTCGCCGAAGCGGTCCGGGATCATCCCCGGCGGGCCGCCGAGATCGAGGTGGGATTCTTCGACGGCCAGGTCAACCCCGGGGCGGACCTGCGCCGTACGCTCACCGACGCGCTGAGCCTCGCGCACGTGTTCGTGCCCCTCTACTCGCCGAACTACTTCCGCAACGCCTGGGCGCTCGGTGAACGGGACTCCTTCCGTGGCCGGCTGACCCGGCTGTCGGCGGGGCGGGCGCAGCGGCACGTGCTGCCGGTGCTCTGGATGCCGTTGCCGTCCTGGGAGGACCGTCCCGAGACCGTCCAGGCGTTGGAGCTGGTGCGTGACCCCGACGACCGCGCCGACTACGCCGACAACGGGCTGCGGGCACTGTGCAAACTGAGCGCCTACCGTGTGCAGTACCGCAGCCTCCTCGGGGCGTTGGCCGACCGGATCGTCACGGTGGCCGAACACGAACCGCTCGCCCGGTCCCGGGCGACGCCGCTGACCAGCAACCCGGTCCCGGACGGGCCGGGTACCGCGCTGGTGGTCACCACCCTCACCGCCGACCGGGTGCGCTGGCGACCCTACGGCGACCAGCACCAGCTGGCGGTCGCCGACTACGTGGCCGCGACCGCCGAGCGGCTGGGGCTGCCCACCCGGGTGGTCGAGTTGGCCGAGGCCCGGGACCGGGCCCCCAGCAGCCCGGCGGTGGTGCTGGTGGACGTCCGGGTCGGGGTGGACGCCGCCCGCGTCGCGCTCGACGGACTGCCGCCGTGGGTGGTGCCGCTCGTCATCGCCGCCGACCATGCGCGTGGCGAGCCGACACCCGAGGAGATCGCCGGTAGCTTGCAGGACGCCCGGTTTCCCCGGGTACTGCCGGTGCGCACCATCGACGAGTTCGAGCGCTGCGCGCCGCTGCTGGTGACCGAGGCGCGCAAGCAGTTCCTCCGGCACGGTCCGGTCGATCCGCCGGAGGGCCCGCACGAGCCGAAGCCGAGCCTGGGGCCGGCCGGATCGTCCGACGTACGGCGAGGGAAGGCAGAACGATGACTCCACCCCGCGACGGCCAGGTCGTCACCTTCTACTCGTACAAGGGTGGCACCGGTCGCACCATGGCGCTGGCGAACACCGCCTGGATCCTCGCCGCCAACGGCCACCGGGTGCTCGTCGCCGACTGGGACCTGGAATCCCCGGGGCTGCACCGGTTCTTCGCCCCGTTCCTCGACCCGGAGCAGGTCGCCTCCACCGGCGGCGTGATGGACCTGATCCTGGAGTACGAGTGGGAGAACGCCCGCCGTCGGCAGGCCGGCGGTGACACCCGCCCCGGTGACTGGCACCGCCAGTACGCCCGGGTCCACAAGTACGCCTTCTCGGTGAGCTGGGAGTTTCCCGGCGGCGGGACCCTGGACCTGCTGCTCGCCGGCCGGCACAACCCCGACTACGCGACGAGCGTCACCGGGCTCAACTGGGACAACTTCTACAACCGGCTCGGTGGGGCGCAGTTCTTCGACGCGCTGCGCGCGGACATGAAGCGGCACTACGACTACACCCTGATCGACAGCCGCACCGGCATCAGCGACGTCGCCGAGATCTGCACCATCCACCTGCCGGACGTCGTCGTCGACTGCTTCACCCTCAGCGACCAGGGCATCGACGGCGCTGCCACGGTCGCCGACCGGGTCCGTGGCTACGAGGGGCGGCGGGCCCGTCGGGTGCTGCCGGTGCCGATGCGCGTCGACGAGGGGGAGAAGACCAAGACCGACGCCGGCCGGGCGTTGGCGATGCAACGGTTCGTCGGGCTGCCCAGCGGCATGACCGAGCTGGAACGGCAGGACTACTGGCTCTCCGTCGAGGTGCCCTACCGAGCGTACTACGCGTACGAGGAGACCCTGGCGACCTTCGGGGACGTGCCGGGCAGCCGGGGGCTGCTGTCGGCGTACGAGGCGCTGACCCGGCACGTCACCGGCGGCACGGTCGCCGGGCTGCCCCGGATGGACGACGGACTGCGGCGGCAGACCGTCCAACGGTTCGAACGCCGGCCGCTGATCGTGGACGAGCTGATCGTGCTGCGCTCCGTGCCGGAGGACCAGGCCTGGGCGGAATGGGTGCAGTCCGCGTTGCACGCGGTCGACCTGAGGGTGCTGGCGGCCCCGCTGGGTGCCCCGGCGACGGTGCCGGCCGGCGCGGCCTCGCGCGAGCTGCACCTGGTATCCCGCTCCTACCTCGCCGCCCGCCGGGCCCTGGGCGGCGCAGTCGGTCGGCAGGCCGGTTCCCCAGCGCTCGCGTTGCACCTGGACGACACCACCCCGTCGGTGGACACCCCACCCGGTAGTTGGGCCACCGTGCACGAGCGGGGCGCCTCGGCCGCCGCCGAGCAGGTGTGGGAGCTGGTCGGGAGGTCCCCCGACGGGCGTGACCGGCCGGTGCCGGCCACCCGCTACCCGGGCGTCGAGCCGACGGTCTTCTACGCCCCGGCGCGCAACGTCCGGTTCACCGGTCGGGACCGGCTGCTGCTGGCGCTGCGCGAGGAGCTGAAGGCGGCGGCGCGGGAACGGGTCCCGGTGGCGTTGCGGGGTGGGCCGGGCATCGGCAAGACCCAGCTGGCCACCGAGTACGCCTACCGTTTCCACGGGGCGTACGACGTGGTCTGGTGGGTGGACGCGGACCCGGTGCAGTTCGTCGACGTCCGCTTCGCCGACCTGGGCCGGCGGCTCGGCCTGCCGGACCTGCAGAACGTGCCGGACAACACCCGCGCGGTGCGGGACTGGCTCAGTCACGGCGGCGGTCGGGGTGCCGACGAGCCGCCACTGCGCTGGCTGATCGTCTTCGACAACGTCGACCAGTACGAACACGTCCGGGACTACCTCCCCCAGGGCGAGGGCCACGTGTTGGTGACCACCCGCAACCCGGACTGGGGCGACCTGGCCCGGGCGGTCGACGTGGAGGCCTTCCACCGCGGTGAGAGCGTCACCCACCTGATCGGTCGGACCGGCCGTCGGGGGATGACCGTCGCCGAGGCGCAGCAGGTCGCCGAGGCGGTGGAGGACGTGCCGATCCTGGTGGCGTTGGCCGGCGCCTGGCTGGCCGAGAGCCCCGACTCGGTCGCCACCTACCTGGCCGGTCTGGCGCGCACCGGCCCGGAGAGCGACGTGTGGGGACGCTCGCTGGAGGGTCTGCGGGAGCAGTCCCCCGGGGCCTACCGCCTGCTCCAGCTCGGCTCGGTCCTCGCCCCCGACATCGCCCTCGACCTGCTCTACGGCGACCAGGTGGCGAAGGTCATCGCCCCGCACGACCAGCTGGTCGCCGCGCAGGTCGCCGACCGGGTCTCGGAGCGGGACATCGCGGCGGCGCTGGTCCAGCGGATCAACCGGCTCGCGTTGATCAAGGTGGACCTGCACGCCCAGCGGGTGCAGATCCACCGGCTGCTCCAGGCGGCGCTGCGGTCCCGGATGTCCGAGCAGGAGCTGCGGGAGGCCAAGCACGACGTCCACCGGATCCTGGCCGGCTCACGACCCTCCGGTGACGTGGACGACCCCGCCTTCCAGCCCCGCTACCGGCACCTGTGGCCGCACCTGGACGGCTCCGAGGCGGTGTCCTGCCACGACGACACGGTACGGCAGCTGGTCATCGACCGGGTCCGCTACATCTTCCTCAACGGCGGCTTCGAACAGGGCGCGCAGTACGCCCGGGAGGCGGACAAGACCTGGACGACGATGCTCGAGGGGTTCTCCTCGGACACCTCCGCCCACCGGTCGCTCCGGGTCCAGCTGCTCAACCTGCGCTTCAACCGGGCCAACCTGCTGCGCAGCCTCGGCCTGTTCGACCAGGCTCTGGCGCTCGACGAGGACACCCTGCGGGAGCAGGAGGCGCTGATCGGCGTGAGCCACCCGTACACGCTGATGACCGCCGGGGGGTTCGCGGCGGACCTGCGGGCCCTCGGCCGCTACCGGCCGGCGTTGGAGCGCGACCTGCGCACGCACGGGGCGTGCGTGGAGGTTTTCGGGGAGGACCACCGGCGCACCCTCAACGCGGCCAACAACCTGGCCACCTCCTACCGGCTGTCCGGCGACTTCGTCCGGGCGCTCGACACCGACGAGTCCACCTACCGCCGGCTGCGGGTCGTCCTCGGCCCCGATCATCCGCGCACCCTGCTCTCGGCCAGCAACTACGCGCGCGACCTCCGGGAGACCGGCGACTACCCGGGTTCGGTGGCGGTGTTGGAGGACGTGATCGAGGGATACCGCCGGGTCTTCGGCGAACAGTTCCGGGAACTGCTGACCAACCAGGCCAACCTGGCGGCGTCGCTGCGCAGCACCGGTCGGATCGCCGAGGCGGGCCGGCTGCTCGACGACGCCTACGCCCGGCTGCGGGCCACCATCGGGCCGACCAACCCGGACACCCTGCTCTGCTGGTTGAGCCGGACGGCCAACCTGATGCTCCAGGGCGAGGGGGCGCGGGCCCGCACGGAACTGGACGACGTGCAGCAGACGCTCACCCAGGTGTTCGGGGTGCAGCATCCGTACACGTTGGTGTGCGGGGTCAACCGGGCGGTGGCGCTGGCGGACGTCGGCGAGCAGGACGAGGCGTACGCGCTCAGCCAGGCCACGGCGGACGGGCTGCGGCAGGTGCTGGGGGCCGAGCACCCGTTCAGCATGGGCGCGGACAACAACGCCGCCGTGTTCGTCCTCCTCGGCGGCCAGCCCGAGGAGGGGTACGCCCGGTTGCAGGCGGTGGCGGCCCGGTTGACGGCGGTGCTGGGCGCCGACCACCCGGACACGCTGCGCACCCTCGGCAACGTGGAGACGGCCCGGCAGGCGGCGAGCGGGGGAGCGGTCAGCATCGGCCGGGTGCGGCTGGCCGACCGGCTCGCCGACCGGATCGGGCAGGAGCATCCGAGCGTGGTGGTGCTGCGCGCGGGACGGTACGTGCGTCGGGTTCTCGACCCGCACCCCTACTGACCGGGCCGGGCGCCGATGAGCACGTCGGCGCCCGCCGGGGTCTGCCCGTCGGCGAGCCAGCGCAGGATGCGTGGGAGCTGCTGCATGGCGTCGAAGTGGGCGGCGTCGGGCTGCACCTCGATCTCGGCGCCGGGGATCCGGGCGGCGAGCCAGCGGCCGTGACTGGCCGGGGCGAAGGTGTCGTCCGCGCCGTGCCACAGCCGCACCGGGGTGGTCGTGGTGTCGATCGCGTCGAGATCGAACTTCCAGTCACGACGCAGCGCCAGCACATCGTCGATCCAGCCGTACGGCCCGGCCCGCAGCGCCTCCTGGTAGGTGTCGAAGATGATCCCCCGAAGCGCCGCGTCGTTGATGGCCCGGCGGTCCGGTGGGCCCATCTGCGTCATCAGGTCCCGCAGCAGGAAGCGGGGGTCCTCGGCGGCCCGCGCGGCCCGTTGCCGGATCTCCTCGACCACGATCTCGGTGTCCGGTCGGCCGTCGCCGAAACCGCGCTGGTTGTCGCGGTTCATACCGTCGAACCAGTCCAGGCCGATGGCCTCCGACGGCGCGAAACTCACAAGCACCGCCGCCCGGCTCACCCGGGGGCGCAGGCGTTCGTCGGCGGCGCAGGCCAGCGCGTGCGGCCCACCTCCGGAGCGTCCGGCGACCGCGAACCGGTCCAGCTCGAGCTGGTCGGCGATGGCCTCCACGTCCCGCGCGGCGTCGGCCACGTCCCGACCCTCGAACCGGTCGGAGTCGCCGTAGCCGGGGCGGTCGTAGGCGATCAACCGGATGCCCAACCGGTAGAGCACGATTCCCCGGGGCTTCGGGCCCCGGCGGCTACCGGGTGTGCCGTGCATCAGGAAGACGGGGAACCCGTCGGGAGCGCCGGTCTCCTCGTACGCCACCCGCTTGTTGTCCGCGCGGTGGGCGTATCGCGGCCCAGGCTCACCTTCTCGGGTCACTCCAGCCTGCCTTCCGATGCCACTACCAGCCAATACTCGCAACCCGCATTGATCGAGGACGATTGCTTAATCGGCCCCGCTCAGCCTTACGAGCCTAACGGTCGGGCCTGCCACACCGCTATGCCGCGCCCGGACAACCGGCCGGATCTGTCGGAAACGACACCTGTGGGCCCGTCCGGCTGGAACTTCCGGCCGGCTCGACGAGGGCACCCGGCCCGGATCTGCGAGGGCGCTCAGCAGGCCAACGGCCGGATGTCCGTCGGAGCGTCGACAAGTGCGGCACGCGGGTCGGCATAGCGCCAGTCCACCCGGTACTGGGCGCGCAGCCGGGGCCGGGGCACCACCCACTCGTACCCGACCCGACCCTGCTGTTCCCGGCGGTCCGGGTGCACCTCGACGGTGGTCTCCGAGGTGAACGAGGTCTCCCTGCCCCAGACGGTGGGCCCGCTGTCGGCCGGAAAGTCGAGCCGGATCACCAGGTTCCGGGTGGGCAGCCGGATGTCGCGCTGCAGCCAGTCGCCGAACTTCCACGCCGGCACCCGGTAGGAGTAGTCCACGACGGTGCGCTGCCCGGGGTAGAGCGGCACCGGGGTGCCCCCGCCGTCCAGCAACAGCACGATCTTCAGGAAGGCGTCCCGGCTGCGACCGACCCGCCACCTCATCGGTTCCGGCTGCTCGGCCCCGATGGTGGCCCGGAAGTCGACCTCGTCGATGGAGAGCGGATGGCGGCTGTGGAAGGCGGCGGACCGGGCCGGATCGTCGGGGAACCGGTCGATGTCGATCTGCACGGTGTGCCGGGTGATCGGCTCGGTGCCCACGCTGTGCAAGACCCGCCGGAACCGGCACTCGTACACCCCGTCGACCAGGGACAGGGCGGCCTGTTCGTCCTCGATCACCAGGTGCGAGCCGATGGGTGGCGGGACCGCGGTCGGACCGAGCGGTGAACGGCGTCCGCCGGGCCCCCGGCTGTCGGCGAAGACGACGTACTGCTGCCAGATCCGGTTGCCGCTGTCCAGCACCAGCTCGACCCGGCGAGCGAACTCCTCGGTGGGCTGGTGCCGCCCGTTCTCGATGTGGCTGACGTACGACGGGTCGAAGCCGGTGCGTTCGGCCAGCTCCTTCTTGGACATTCCCCGCTGGTGTCGCCAGTGGGTCAGTTCCCGCACGAATTCCGCTGCCGCATCGTCCTGTGTGGAGCTGCCCATGCCCCCGTCCTCGGTGTCGGGCCTCAAGTCTGTCCCACCGACGGCTTCCGCGCCAGGGGGGCCGCCGACCGGACCCGCCGGGCGTCGCCCCGCTCTCGAGCCCGCCCCGCCGGCAGCGGCAGGATGACAGCCATGGACGCCGCCGTACGCCGCTACCTCGCCGACCTGGTCACCACCGCCCGGGACGTGCTCGGGCCGGAGCTGGTCGGCGCCTACGCCACCGGCTCGGTGGCGCTGGACGCCTACCAACCGGGCCGCAGCGACGTGGACGTGGCCCTGGTCTGCCGGGACACGCCGGCCCGGCGGACCCGGGAGGACCTGGTGGCCCGGCTGCGGCACGAGACCCTGCCCTGCCCGGCGCGCGGACTGGAACTGGTCACCTACTCGCGGACGGTGGCCGGCTCGGGCACCCTCGAACCGGGTTTCGAGGTGGAGCTCAACACCGGGCCACGGATGCCGTTCCGGGCCACCTTCGCCCCGGCCGAGCGGCCCGCCGCCGACGGCCACTTCTGGTACGGCCTGGACCGCAGCATCCTGCACCAGCGGGGACGACAGCTGTACGGGCCGCCAGCCGGCGAGGTCTTCGCCGACCTGTCCCCGGGCGACCTACGGAACCTGCTGGTGACCGCGCTGCGCTGGTGGCTGGACCGGCCCGTCCCGCCCGGGGACGGCCCCGCCCCCGCAGCGGTGGACGCGGTGCTGGGCGCCTGTCGCGCGCTGGTCCGGATCCGCGACGGCGACTGGTTGTCGAAGGTCGCCGCCGGCCGCCGGACGATCGCCCTCGGCCGGGACCCGGAACTGGTGGCGCGCTGTGTCGACGCCCGCAGTGGCGGGCCGCCGCCGGCCGCCGCCGCGGCCCGCGCCTTCCAGCAGCGGGTGCTGGACGAGATCGCCGCCGACTGACAGCGACGGTCCCGCACCGGTGCCCGTGGGATGGCCGGTCGGACCCGCGACCCGACGGCCCCCGGCGATACTGCCCGAGGGCCGTCCGACGCTCGTCAGGCGTTGGTCGGCACCTTGCCGCCGGGCGGTTCGGTGGCCGCGTCGACCCGCGGTTCGGCGGCCGGCCGGGCCGCCAACGTCGGATACTCTGCGGTCTCCCCGCCACCGGCCGCCCCCGCCATCCCGGCGGCGGCGGCCAGGTCGGCGACCCGCTTCGCCTCCCGCTGCACCCGGGCCCGGACGTCCTTGGCGTGCCGCTCCACACTCTCGGCGGCCTGCCGGGCCTCGTCCAGGCGCCGGGTCTCGGCGGTCAGGTCGCGACGGACCTCCTCCAGCCGCTGCCGGGCACGCACCAACTCCCGCTCGGTATCGTCACCCTCCTGCTGGATCTCGGCCAGCTGGGCGCGGGCGGTCTCCAACTCGCCCTGCACCTCGGCGAGGGCCTTCTGCCGCTCGGCGATCTCCCGCTGCACCGTGCTCAGCTGCTCCTGGTGGCCGCTGGTCTGCTCGTCGGCCCGCTGGCGCACCTCCGTGGCGTACTGCTGCGCCTCGGCGATCAGCGCGGCGATCTGCTGCTCGGCGGCGCTGTGCTGGTTGGTCAGCTCCCGCTCCGCGGCGGCCCGCTGCTCGGCCAGCTCCTGCTCGGCCGCGGCCCGCCGCTCGCCGACCTCCCGCTCCACGGTGGCCTGCCACTGGGCCAGCTCCTGCTGGCTCTGCGTCCGGGCCGCCTGGATCTCCTGCTGGATCTGGGTACGCGCGGCCTTGGTCAACGCCTCGGCGGCGGCCCGGGTCTGGGTGATCTGCTTCGCGGTCTGCTCGCTGATCCGCTTCGCCTCCTGCTGGGCCCGCTCGTGGGTGGCCTCTCCCTCGGCCCGGAGCTTCTCGGCGCGCTCCCGGATCTCGGCCAGCTCGGCGTCGACCACCGACCGGCGCTCCTCGTACGCCTTCTCCTGCTCGTCGCGGCGGGCGGACAACTCCTCGTCGAGGTCCCGCAGTGCCTGGGCGGTCCGGTCCCGGGCGTCGAGCAGCGTCTTCTCCGCCTCGCCCTGGAGCTGGTTCGCCCGCTGGGTGGCCGAGTCGGTGATCACCGCAGCCTGCTTCTCGGCCAGCGCGAGGATCTGGTCCACCATCGGGCCGAGGTCACGGAAGGACGCCCGGTCCACCTGTGCCGGACGTTGGCGCAGTTCGGTCAGCTCCGCCTGCAACCGCTGGATGTGCGTGGTCAGGCCCTGGATCTGCCCCGCAGCCTGGGCCCGGTCGGCGGTCAGCGTCGACAGCGCGCCGTCCATCTGCTCGACGTACCGGTCCACCTGCCGTTTGTCGTAGCCACGCAGCGCGAGCTCGAACCTCGGCCGTGACGTCCCGTCGTCGCGCGACGCGTACGACTCCTCCCCGGTGGACATAACCAGCCTCCGTACTCCTCGGCGGTCCCAGGTCCGCGTGGGCGCCCCCGGGTCACGATGGGGCGAAACACTACCGGCGACCGGTGTTCCGGGTGACCGGGCCCCGGGTGGGGTCCACCCACCGATCCGACCCGCCGGCGGTCGTACCGCCCGGTCCGGATCGGCGTACCCGTCAGTCTGCTGGATGACCCCGTCCCTGCGGGGTCGACCGTTCCGAAGTCGCAGACATGTTCACCTCCTCAGGCCCCGGTGCCGAGCGGGACGGCCGGACCGGCGCCGGGGCGGGCGATCCGCCCCGGCGAAGACCAGACACAGCGGTCCACTGTGGGTTGCCGGATCGCCTTGACCAAGGCGTGTACCAGGACAACCCAGAGCAGCCAGTGCAGCATCAGCAGCAGGTACGCATGGTCGAACCGGCTGTTGTGCCGGCCCACCCGGTGCCCGATGACGCCCTGGAAGGTGCCCCACAACCAGCGGAGGTTCTGTCGGTACCAGTCCCGGCCGGTGGTCGGGTCCTGGAGCTGTGCGACGGCACGGGGGCGTATACGACCTTCCCGAGCCGGCGGCGGTGCGTCTCCAACACCCAGTAGGTGTCGTCGACGATGTACGGCGGCCGCTGGGGCAGCAACACGTCCAACAGTTCGGTGCGGTAGACCGAGTTCGAACCGGAGATGCAGTTCATCACGTTGAAGTGGCCGTGGATCCGGCGTACGAGGGCCTGGTGGTTCCAGTAGCTGTAGGCCCGCTTGGCCAGCCACGGGTTCCACCGGTGCTCTGCCGGCCACCAGGTGACGTTGTGCCCGACAACGATGGCGACCTCGTCGGCGAGTTGGGCCAGCGCGGCGGTGACGAAGTCCGCCTCCACCAGGACGTCGTCGTCGAGGATCGCCACCGCCCGGTACGCGGTACCGAGACCAAACGCGGTGTAGGCGGCGTGCAGCGCGGCCGGCTTGCCGACGTTGTCCGCCAGTTCGAGGACCCGGGCGCCGGCGGCAGCCGCCACCGCGGAGGTGGTGTCGGTCGAGGCGTCCGACACCACGTACACGGGAGCGCCGGTGGCTCGGGCCGCCTGGCACGCAGTTGAGAGGGGGTGAGGGCCGCTGCACTGCGGTGTGGCCGTAACGCTACGTATAACTTAAGTGATCTCCAACCGCGATCGCGGGTTCTGGCCGTTCGGCCCATCCGGGTGTCCCCCCAGTAGTCTTTCCGCAGCTCGTTCCCGGTCTCCGGTGGCCTCTCGCGGGCGGATCCGGCGCGTTTCTCCGGCTGTCGTGGCCGGTGTGACAGTGGGCGCGTGGTCCGGATTTGACGGCCGGCTGAACGGCCGCGTAACTTTCTCTCTGCCAGCGCGGAACGGACGAAGCAGGGCGAAAGCCCCAAGGCCGAGCGCGGCACTCGATCCCGGGTGGTGCCCTCCGGATCGGCCCCTAGGGGTCGATGAGGGGAGGCGAAACCGACCGAGTAGAGTGAAGGCCCGGCAGGGAAACGGACGAAGTGGCGGTTCACCGCCTGCGGCCGGCCTGACGGAAATCACGAGGGATTCCGGTGTGAGCCGGGATGTTCGTGGTGTGTGGAAAATGTGGTGGAAGTGGTGTGGATCGCTACAGAGCGGTTTGACACGGCGGATATCACCGGGTAACGTAGTAAAAGTGCCTGGCGCGGAAGCGCGGGGTGTGTTTGGACGAGATGCCCCAGGTCGGGGGTTCTGCGGTGCAGGGCTTTCGGGTGGTGTGTGGTTGTTCTTTGAGAACTCAACAGGGTGCTTGATAAGCCAGTGCCAATGATGATTTATACCCCGCGCTGGGCAGACTTTCGGGTTTGTTCGGTGGGGATTCCTTTGGCAACATTTGTTTGTTGTCGGGATGGATTGTTCAACAAGTTTTTGTTGGAGAGTTTGATCCTGGCTCAGGACGAACGCTGGCGGCGTGCTTAACACATGCAAGTCGAGCGGAAAGGCCCTTCGGGGTACTCGAGCGGCGAACGGGTGAGTAACACGTGAGTAACCTGCCCTAGGCTTTGGGATAACCCTCGGAAACGGGGGCTAATACCGAATATGACCTCCTTCCGCATGGTGGGTGGTGGAAAGTTTTTCGGCCTGGGATGGGCTCGCGGCCTATCAGCTTGTTGGTGGGGTGATGGCCTACCAAGGCGACGACGGGTAGCCGGCCTGAGAGGGCGACCGGCCACACTGGGACTGAGACACGGCCCAGACTCCTA